>JAIXQU010000068.1 GCA_027485575.1 Cytophagaceae bacterium | reverse complement strand
GGAAATCTACCAACTGGTTGGATAGTGCATCGACTGAAGAAAAACTCTTCAAAGTTGTCCATGTCGCACCACAATTGGTACTTACCTTTACTTTAATAGAATCGTCTGAACCCATTGTTGCGCTGGTGATTCCCAGATAATCGGTAATTGCAATTTTGAATTTTACAACAGAATTGGCTGGAGGAACCACAGCGGGGGAAATAATCCACTCTCTTTTTCCCGTTGAAAACAGGTTGATTTTAGCAGTCGTGCTCCCAAAAAAAGTGGTTTGTTCCAAATTGGATGCCAACCATGATGAAAAAGTTCCGGTAGGATTCAGCCCGGTTTTCTCTGACCAACCCGCATACGTGGTTGACAAATTGTCTCCTGTATAATTGGTGAATTCAACTATTGGAAAACTACCTGGCGCACTCCTGCCAACTCTGTTTTTAACTGAGTCATTTGAAGAAATGGCATCACCAACAAGAGAAGTCCATGCAGAAAAACTGTAATTGGTTCCAGGATTTACCTGAAAAGGAGTAGAAAAAGTGTAGGTAGCAGAATCTCCTGAGCCAAGGTTTCCGGTGAATGTTTCAGAAACAGCGGGAAGGTTATTGACTTTATATGAGACCGGAACGGAAGTTTGAGCGGTTCCACCAAAATTGCTGATTTTTATGGTAACAGGAAAACTTGCAGGCAAACCACAACCACCAAAGCCTTGAATGGCTGTTACACCAACATCATTGGCAGAAGGTGAAAAGATCCGGACATTGTCAACCGCCCAAAAAAAGCAATATTCTCCTTTATATCTGAATCTGATTTTTAATCCCGCATTCACATACTGGGTGATGTTCAATTTTGTAATGACAGGTTGCGCACCTGTTCCGAGATTTGCGCCACTTCGTTTTTGAATGTTTATCCAATTGCTGCCATTGAATACTTCAACGATGGCGGAATCGGTTGTGGAGCTGGTATAATCCCTGTAATACTGGGCAAACTCCAAAAATACACCCACACCAGTTGGAGCCGAAATGACAGGTGATGTTATTGTTTCATCTCCTACTGTTCCGGAACCGGCACTATCACTGTTTACAAACAAAAAATTTGAATTCAGCATGGTCACCGGCTCAAATGAAATATCGCCGGGGGCATGGATCATCCATTTACAGGCTCCCTCTCCGCCATCTGTAACCGCCCATGTTGATGGTATAGAATTGCCATTAAAGTTTTCAGAAAAATGAACCTGGGCCTGAAGACTGTGGGATAAAAGAAATAAAATGAAGAAAGAGTTCCAGAGAAATCTCATCTTCCTGACGGTAAATAATGTTTTCATAATATTCTTGGTAAGGCTGATTTAAACCTCAATTATATGGCAAAGAAATAAATTATTTTTCAAACTACATTAATTAAGGTCTAATTTGGATTTCCATCCTTTGTATAAATCGGCATACCATGCAGAACGCTTTGTGTCCGGACTGATATTTGCCATAGGTTTTAAGCTTGACTGCCAATCGCTATGTTTGATTTTTCCAAGGCCAATCGCCCCACCTACGGCAGCACCAAGACTTCCATTGGAATCTACCAATTGAAGTTCTGACTGGGTGACATCCACAAAAATCTGTCTGAATAACGGGCTTAAAAACAAATTGGCATTTCCAGCCCTCACCGTTTGGGTTTCAATTTTGATTTCCTTCATAATTTCAAAACCGTAATTTAATGCAAACACAATGCCCTCCTGCGTGGCACGAATCAAATGAGCTGGGGTGTGGACATTGAAGTTAAGACCTGAAAAGCTGCCACCCGGATTGTGGTTATTCAGCAACCTTTCGGCGCCATTCCCAAACGGATATGCCTTGAGGTGGTCACAACCGGGATGAATGGTAGCTGCCATGTCGTTCATGTATTGATAGTCTGGCAATTGGGCTCCTCCCGAGGCAATGAGTTTTCTAACCCAACTGTAAAAATTTCCAGTACCATTAAGGCATGCCAAAACACCAATCCGAATGTGATCGGGTGTATGATTTACATGTGCAAAACTGTTGATTCGTGACAAAGGATCGGCGGTGAGTTGATTGGAAATTCCATAAATAACCCCGGATGTTCCGGCATTGGCACCAATTTGTCCCGGATCCATGACACCAAGTGCAAAAGCATTATTTGGCTGGTCTCCAGCCCTGTAGCCCAATTGAACCCCAGGAGGAAGACCCAATTCAGCCAAAACATTGTTTTTTATTGCTCCCTGGAAACAAAAAGATTCATGGGGTTTAGGAAAAAGGTTGTGGTCAAAATCAAAATAGGTCATCAGGGAATTGGCGGGTTTGTCGTTGATAAAATCCCATAAGATTCCTTCTGACAAACCAGAAAAGGTAGTACCGATCTCTCCTGTCAATCGGGCGGCGATGTAGTCTCCCGGTAAAAAAGCATGTTTGGCCCTTTCATAGACAGAAGGCTCATTGTCCTTGACCCACTTTAATTTGGATGCGGTAAAATTTCCGGGAGAATTCAGGAACCTTGACAGGCAATTCTCTTTTCCTAATTCTTTAAATGCCTGATCTCCTATGGAAACCGCCCGGCTGTCGCACCAAATTATGGAAGGCCGGATTGGTTCCAGATTTTCATCGGTTAAAACCAAACCATGCATCTGGTAGGTGATTCCAACACTGGCAATTTTGCTATATTCGGTGGGATAGCTGGCTTTTAATTGTATGCAGGCAAGGACCAGATGGTTCCACCAGGTCTTTGGCTCTTGTTCTGCCCAACCGGCACGGTGTGCAATGATCTCCATTTCTGTGCCTGGCGATTGGGCATAACCTATGGCTTCCAGTGTGTTACCTTGTACAAGGGCCACTTTTATGGACGAAGATCCGATGTCGATACCTAGAAAATTCATTGTATTTTTATGATTGGTTTAATTGGGTTAACTAAACTGGAAATGCCAAATGCAATCAAGTTTTAATGCCCTAAGTTAATGACTATTTCTTCCAATTCACTTGATCGGATAAATTTAAAAAAAAATTTCTGTGAGAATGGAGAATTGGCCAATATTGAGGTTGATAAAATCACCCTATGCCAAGACTAAAAAGAACCTGTTTTGCTTTAAATCTGTTCACAATTGCCATTCTATTATTCTGTGGTTGTCAGAACAAAGGCCTGAAGTCCGGAATATTTGGAGAGGCCTCCATTCAGCCTTTGTTTGAAGAAACCATTGACACCAGACAGAACCTGGTTTTCAGGTTTCCAAAGGCCATTGTAAAGCCTGAGGCTCTGGGAATTTGGGATACCACTTCCTATTTCCGGATAACACCCCATGTTTCAGGCCAATATAAATGGGCAGCCATAGATGAACTTGTTTTTTCACCTGACAAATCATTTGCATTTGCCACAAACTACTCAGCTTCACCGTCAAACGCATTGGTTTCTATATACCCAGCTGCACAGGAAACAGAAATTATTCGCTTTGAAACAGCTCAATTAAAAATTGAAAACATTGAAGGTCAATGGCACAAGGAAAATGAGGATTTGCTTTGGCTCAAATTAAGGATTTATGTGAATCAAGCCATTCTGCCAGACGAAATGGGAACTGGAATTGAAATTAACATAGATGGAAAAACAGTTGCTTTTGAGCTGGAAGAGCACTCTCCATCCAATATCATTCGTGTAAAGCTAAAGTCATCGGGACTGAATTCTGAAAAAGAAAAACTGGAAATAAAAGCAAGTCTTGACCCGGAGAAGGCAAGTGCCTCTTTGAAAAAATGGCTCAAAACAAAGAATGAATATTCCGGCAGCATTTCTGGGATTAAAAAACTGGAAGTCTATGGATTAAATGTTGAATATGGTGAAAAAGAAAGCGCCATAAATCTCAGGTTGAACCAAAGCATTTTAGATTCTTCCAGCCAAAACTGGATAGAAATTCCGGGAATGGAAGGTTATAAAACGCTGCCTTCTAAGGATGGATTGGTTATTAAAGGTTTGTTTTCCAGTAATATAAGCTTAGAATTGATTGTAAAAAAAGGATTGAAAGGAACCGCAGGTGGAATACTTGAAGCAGATAAAACCATAGGATTTCAGCTTGGAAATGAAAATGCCCTTGTCCGGTTTACAAATTCTAAAGCCATTTACCTCCCAAAATCCGGAAACAGGGAAATAGCCATGCAACTGGAAGGAGTTTCTGACATTTCAATTTCGGTGTATCAGGTCTTTCCAAACAACATTCTTCAGGTAATTCAAAATCAGGGCAACTACTACAATGATGACTATGGGTATGAGGTAAACAATAGCTATTTTTCTGAATACGAAGAAGAAAATGGCACCCTAGTTTGGAGTAGAAACTTTAAGGTAAATGCCCTGGCCAGGAATGGAAATTCTTATCTGGTTCCAATGGATTTTAATGCGCTTCCGGGTCAGAAAGGCATTTTTATTGTGAAAATTTCTGATTCTGAAAAGCGGTTTGTAGGCGCAAAAAAGATTATCTCGGTCACAGATTTGGGAATTCTGGCCAAAACCTCACAAAAAGAAGTCTGGGTAAAAATAAAATCCCTTTCAGAAAATGAAGCCATTGAAAAAGTGAAAGTTACCGTGATTGGAGAGAACAACCAGGCACTTTTTACAGCAGAATCAAATCATAATGGGGAGGCAATTATTCCAAACTTCAACCTGCTTTCCCTTGGGACGAGGCCAAAAATGATTGTGGCAGAAAAAAACAATGATTTCACTTATCTTCATTTTGGTCAAACCCGCCTGGAAACCAGCAGATTTCCACTGGATGGAAACCCATACACAGCCTCTGGCCTTCAGGCAGAAATTTTTGGTCCGAGAAACCTTTTTAAGCCCGGAGAGAAAATCAATTTACAAGTGTTGGTGAGAGATCAAAACTTAACTGCAGCCGGAGATTTGCCTTTGATTGCCAATATTTTAAACCCAATGGGCAAAAGTGTTTTAATTCAAAAGTTAAAAACCGGCGCTTTTGGTAATTGTAAACTGGATTTTGAGATTCCAAGTTACTTACCTACCGGTTCTTACCAGATTGAGATAATGGGCCCAGAAAAAGACATCCTGGGTTCTCACAACATCAATATTGAAACTTTCGATCCCTTACCCCTTGAAATCCAATCGGGAAATATTCCTCCTTCAATTTCCCTGCAAAAGAACTGGGATATTTCTTTAAAAGTGGATAACATGTTTGGCCTGCCTGCCAGTGAAAGGCCTATCCAGGTCCAGCTTTCAACGGAAACTGCAGAATTTCAACCTGAAAAATATAAGACCTTTAATTTCAACATGAACTATGTGGAAGGAAATTCCAAAATATTTACCGTTGAAGGAGCAACCAATACAATGGGTCTTGCCAAATTAACCTTACCTACAAGTCAAATTCCGGATGAGCAAGGACTACTCAAATTAAAAGCAAGAATTCAGGTCTATGATGAGTCTCAAATTCCGGTTTACAAAACACTGACTACCAAAATGTTGACCCAGCCATTTTTGCTTGGGTATTTTCTACCCGGAAACCAACTTTACTTCAAAAAGCTCAATAAGTTCAATCTGGTTTCTGTCAATGAAGAGGGTAAAATGGTCCCGGGAATGGCCCACATCGAAATCTTCCAAAAAACCTATTCATCTGTTATGGAACTTTCTCCAAATGAGCCCAACGGCTACAGATATGTTTCAAAAACTGAATCCAAACTGATTTCCAAAACAAGTATGGCTCTCCCAAAAGGGAATGGAATTTTTAATTTTATCCCAAAGTTTCAGGGGGAATATGAAATACAAATCAAAACAAACCCAAAATCCTCAAGATACCTTTTGGGCAATTTTTATGTGTATGAAAATTCAAACGACGCCCCTCCCGAAGAGGAGGCAAACACGGAAGGCAATATAGAAATCACCTGTGACCAAAAAGACCTGAAACCAGGAGACATTGCAAAAGTCAGGTTTAACTGTCCTTTCGAAGGAAAAATGGAAGTCACTCTGGAGCAAAACAGAATTCTTCAATCGCATACCATTGAGGTAAAGGGAAAAACTGCCTTGCTGGAAATACCGATTACTTCAGAAATGGCACCCAATGTTTTTATTTTCGGCTCCTTAACCCGACCATTCAATGGCCAGAAAAACCTTAACCCCCAAACGGTGGCATATGGATATTCGTCACTGCCCGTTGTGCTTTCTGAAAAGGAATTAAAAACAAAATTAAAACTACCTGAAAACATCCGCTCAGGCACAAGACAAAAGGTGGAAATTACGCTTGAATCGAATGAAGATGCCGGAATTGCACTTGCTGTTGCTGATGAAGGAATTCTTCAAATTACAAACTATAAGATTCCAGACCCATTTCTGTTTATGAACCGGAAAAAGGCTTTGGCTGTGGAAACTTTTAGCATGTCAGGGAAAATATTTTCGTCTGTTTCAGGTTCTAAAAGTAAAACCGGGGGGGATGGCATGTACATGAAAATGGCTGCAGATGGGCTTGAGAATAAAGCAATGGTGAGTACATTTCTGGTTTCAGAAAAACCGGGTAAAGAACCAAAGAGCGATTTTCAATTGATTCAAAAAGGGAAGTTTAAAACGATAATTGCCTATTTTGATGTCCCTTCGGGATTTGCCGGAAAACTTAGGGTAATGGCAGTGACTTTTTCAAAACAAAAACTTGGCTTTGCCGAAAAAACAATCACTGTTTCTGACCCGATAACAATAAAAGCCACAATTCCCGAATATTTGTTTCCCGGCGACTATTTTGAAGGAAACGTAAGCTATTTCAACACCAGTCAGGCACCTATAACCTTTTCACCCAAAATCAACCAAAAAGGAGTTGATATCCAGGCGATTGACTGGCCAGAGAACCTTTTGCTCAAACCCGGGCAAATGAAAAGATTTTCATATTCCATTTCCGCAAAAACAAAAGGAGAAGGATTGATAAAAATCACCGCTAAGAGCCCGAATGGCAATTTTGAACTGGAAAGAAAGCTAAGGGTAAATCATCCGAATTGGCTGGTGAGAAAGAATTTTATGGGTGAAATTTTGCCTGGAAAGTCAGCAACCATTTCAAAGCCAGACTTCATATCAAACCAAGGCATATCAGCGAAAGTTGAAATAAGCCAAAACCCATTTACGATACTTTTGCCCTCCATAAAAAGTCTTTTACGGTATCCCTATGGATGTCTTGAGCAAACTGTTTCTGCCGCATTTCCATTGCTTTATCTTCCTTCTGAATGGCTTGAAAATCATGGTTCAGATGTTGAAGAAGACCCCAATCAGCATTGGAAAAAGAATGCTTACCTAACCGATGCCATACAAAAAATATCGAATCTGCAGCAGTCCGGCGGTGGCTTTTCATATTGGCCCGGTTCTGGAAATGTTCAGGAATATTATTCTGTTTACGCCACCCATTTTTTATTGGAAGCCCGGCAGGCGGGTTATTCAATTAACCCAAAGGTCCTTGAAAAAGCAATCGGTTTTGTCCTGAATCTAAGTAGGGAAAAAACTATGGTGGAATTTTCTAACCCAGGAAAAAATGGCAAAAAGGAATATTTCTCCAGATTGGCACCAAGGATAGCTTATGCTCTGTATGTCACCTCCCTTGCCGGAAAACAAAACCAGGAAGCACTGCGGCAATGGAAATCTCAGCCCGGCAAATTGGACCAGGAAGGAAAATTTATGGTGGCTTGTGCATTAATGCAATCTGGTGATGCCGAAGGCTTTAGTGGTCTCATCCCAAATTCCTGGCAAAACTCAGCATTGTTGAAACCTGCAGATGGCAAATTGAATGGCCAAAACGGATATGTAAATGAAGAAGTATACAAAACTTCTACCCAGGAAGAGGCCTTTGTACTTGCATGTCTGGCCCGGGAGTGGCCAGAGCATCCGGTAACAAGAATGCTTGCAAACAGACTAAAAACCAAAATAACGCTTAACCCGGAAATGGTGAGCACCCAGGAATTGGGAATGGCAATTGTGGGATTAACCAAGTTAATAAAATCAAATGCATCCAACGAAACTAAGTTTATGGCAACGCTGGGCAACCGCTCAATAATTAGTGGAAAAGCAGGTAAAGCCAGTTTTTCTGATTGGAGTTCACCATTGAAAATAACCAATCAAAACAAAAAAGGCAGTATGTTTTATTGGGTCCAGGCGCAGGGTAAAAATGAAAATGGAAATGTGCCTGAGGAAGAAAATGGTTTGGAAGTGAGAAAAACAACCTATGATGTAAATGGCCAGCCAAAAAGCCTTGACCAATTGGCTATCAATGATTTGGTGGTGATAAGGCTTCAACTAAAATCAACAAGCGGTAGTTCACTAAAACAAATAGCCCTGGTTGATGTGGTTCCTTCCTGTTTTAGAATTGAAAATAAAAGAATCAACCAAAATAGCGATTTCAAAACTGTAGATTTTGCTGCCGAACCAGATTATCTGGATATCCGGCGGGACAGAATCAATATTTTTTGCGAGGCTGATGTAAAAGAAAAATCATTTTACTATGCGGCAAGAGTTGTTTCAAAAGGGACCTATAATTGGGGCCATGCTGAAGCACAGGCAATGTATCAACCAGAAATCTTCAGCCGGTCCGGAGGGAAAAAAATAAGAATTTCTGAAAGAATTTTGAAAGATTTGGCAAAGAGGTAGTTGAAAAATTTGGCCAATCCATAAAAAAATGCTCATTTTGGCATTCACTTAGAAGATAACAAAACCAATAGGCGTGCATCAGATTTTTTCCTTCTCATTACGGGCTTATTTCAGCATTGTTCTGTTTGCACTTTTTATAACCGTTTCAAATTCAGGATTTTCCCAAAGACTAGGCTTTGGGCCAAAATTGGGCGTGAATGCCTCCGTTTTCAGGGGTGATTTTCCTGAGAAAGGAATGAGACAACCTAAAATCGGATTTTCCGCAGGTGGATATCTGCTGGTTAAAGGAAAGAAAAACAAAAATTGGCAGTTTGAGGCAGATGTTTTATACACGACAAGAGGCCATAAAGCCAACTTTTATAATACCATCACTCTTGATCCCAACGCCCCATATCCGGTTGAAAAAGATAAATACACGTACAATATTGGTTATCTGGAGATTCCTTTACTTTTCAGATATATGTTGAACAGAGGGGGTGTAATCAGGCCTTACCTCCTGTTTGGTCCTGTTTATTCAGGATTGTTAAATGCAAAATTTACCGGACAAACACTTCTAAAAAATAAAAAAGGAGATGATGTTATAGACTATCTCAATAGGGATGATTTAGGCCTTATGGTAGGTTGGGGAATTCAAAACTTCATATTGGACAGATGGTATCATCTTGATATCCGCCTATATCATGGATTCATTAACAATAGTCAATACATCCAAAACGACCTATATCCATGCTATTCCTGTATTCAATCTCTTCGTTCAAGTGAGGTTATTTCAAAGTACCGGAACAGTTCCGTTACAATCACTATCGGTGTTGGATTGGAAACGAGCGAAACGTTCTTCCTCCGTTAAATCTTCATCCATATTTTGTTAAGGATTTTATAATGTCCCGATTACATGGGGATGTAGGTATTTTTCATATCTTCGCCTTTCGGCCATGAGAGGAAAAAAGTTTTTTATACTATTACTTTTTGGATTGGGGATTATAAATCATGACTCCCAGGGACAGGACCTTAGTCTTTCCTTAAAAGAAAACAAGGGCCAATGGCCAGAAAACGTGCGGTTTAAGGGTGAAATCGGATGTCATAGCGTTTGGCTTGAAAACACCAGGATTACATACCAACTGGTCAATGAAAAACTTCATCCCCTGCAACAACTGCACGATTCCAGACACGGAGAAAAGCCATCCCAATCCGATAAATTGGCCCATGTTTTCCGTGTAAATTTCGAAAATGCACTTTCAACATATGCCCAACCAGCCTCCACTCCTGAACAAACCAAGTATAACTATTATTTGACATCAGATGAGAAGAAATGGGCCACAGGCGTGAATGCATTTTCATCAGTGGTTTATAAAAAGCTGTATAGAGGAATTGATCTGAAGGTGTATGGGAGTAAAACCTTCTTAAAATATGACCTGGAACTGGAACCAGGGGTAAATGGAAGCCAGATAAAATTTCAGTATGAGGGACTGGAAAACATTGAACTTAAAAATGGGATTTTAAGACTTAAAACGTCCTTAGGAAATATAGAGGAGCGGATACCCAAAGCCTATCAATTGGTTGATGGCATTTCATCAGAAGTTGAATGTGCTTTTACACTTAAAGGAAATACAGTTGGTTTTTCATTTCCGAAACCTTTGAATCCCAGATATAAAACCATAATAGACCCCTTGCTGCTGTTTTTTACCTATAGCGGATCACAATCTGACAATTGGGCAAACTCAGCAATCAGCGATAGAGACGGAAACTCATTTACCGCAGGCACTGTGTATGGCAGCTCCTATCCCACCACAGTCGGTGCATTTGACAGAACTTATAACGGCGGTTCGACAGACCCTTATCTGGCATATGATATTGGGATATTAAAATTTAATGCTGCTGGCTCCCAACTACTTACTTCTACTTTTATTGGCGGCTCAGGTGCAGAAACACCACATTCTTTGGCCTTGGATATTGACCAGAACTTAATTATTCTTGGTTCTACTGCCTCAAGCAATTTTCCAACAACAACCTCCGCTTATCAAAGGACCTTTAAAGGAGGGCCCAGAGAATATCCATACGGCACAGAACCCTCTTCAATTTATCCATCGTATGTTTTGGGCTCTGATATCTTTTTATTCAAACTGAAAGCAAATGGCCAGACCATGCTGGCTTCAACCCTTATTGGAGGGAATGGAACAGACGGTTTAATGAATGTTTATGAGAGCCTCGTTACCAACTACGGAGACCAGTTCCGAGGTGATGTCATTGTAGGGGCAGACAACTCTGTTTATGTAGCAAGCAACACACATTCCAATAATTTTCCGGTTGTACAGGGTTTCCAGGCAAGTTTAAGAGGTTTGAGTGATGGGGTTGTTTTTAAAATGAATTCAACTCTTTCTCAATTGGAATGGTCAACTTATTATGGTGGGTCTTCCGATGATGCCTTTTACTCAATCCAATTGGTTGGAAATGATAAAGTTGCGGTTTGCGGGGGCACCTTAAGTAGTGACTTTCCTACACCGGGAAATGCCTATCAGAATTCACGACTGGGAACAGGTATTGATGCTGCTGTTGTGGTATTGAGTGCATCAAATGGCCAAAGACTCCATTCCACCTATTCCAGCACGGCATCATACGACCAGGCGTATATCGTTCAGGCAGATGCCCAGCAAAACATATATATTTTTGGCCAGACACAGGGCAGTATGCCAAAAAGCGCTAATACTTATGGAAGAACCAATGGTGGACAGTTTATACAAAAGTTTAATTCCTCTTTAACCCAATTGCTTTGGGGAACCACCTTTGGAAGTAAACCCTTTACGCCAAATATTAGCCCGACCGCCTTTTCCATTGATACCTGCAACAGATTGTTTTTGGCTGGATGGGGAGGAAGGGTAAATTATTTTGGGACAGGATTTGCAGGTGGCTACACAGAAGGATTACCCATTACATCTGATGCCTTACAATCCACATCCCCGGATAGTTCTGATTTTTATTTTATGGTTTTGGGTGCAGATGCAATGTCATTGGTATATGCAACTTACTTTGGGTCCAGAAATGGAAGGGGAGAACATGTAGATGGGGGAACAAGTCGATTTGATAAAAATGGAATCATTACTCAGGCTGTTTGTGGTTGCAGAGATGGTGGAAATAACTTTTTTGTTGGAACTCCTGGCTCATACCGACCCAATATTGGTAGCAACAATTGTAACAATGGGGTTTTGAAAATAAACCTGTTTGATTTAAAAGTGGATTTTAACTTCAATGGTCAACTGCAGTGCCCGGCAACGCTTACCCTTTTCAATAATTCCCAAAATGGGGAAAGTTATGTTTGGTATTTTGGAAATGGAGACTCTCTTGCTTCCAACAACTCAACCATAACCTATAAGTATAACAAGCCAGGCAAATATCAAATCTCCCTAAAGGCATTCAATCCCAAGACCTGTACGCAGGTAGCCATTTCATCTGATTCTATTTTTATCCCAAACCCTTTCCCCTTTCCAAGCAGGACTATTGATGATAAATATTGCATTGGTGATACTTTATTTCCATCTTTTCCTGAGTTTGCCGGCTATAATGTAAACTGGACGCCCAACCTATACCTAAGCAACCCAAGCATAGCCAATCCTTTGGTTTTCCCATTGAGTAGCGTAAAGTACAATGTCACGATAAAAGACCAGCAAGGCTGTTTGCAGACTTCTTTTTTCCAAACCAGAAACAAGGAGATTAATCTGGGTTTTGGATATGAAAAAGAGTTTACACCATGTGATGGTATTTACAAAATAAAATACTTCTCAAACCGGGATACATCAGATTCTTATATCTGGTATTTTGAGAATGGAGATACCGCAACAGGGCCCACGGTTACAAGAACGTATTCCGCAAATGGCCGATACCCCGTCCGGTTATTTGGTGGTAGGAGAAACTGCAATGAAAATGCCATTGATACCATTTCCTTATTTGACCAGAAAACAATCATAATTCCTTCATTTTCAACGATTAATTTGTTTAAAAACTGCAATCAGCCAGTGGTTCAATTTAATAACTCAACCATTAATGCCAAGGCCTTTCAATGGGATTTTGGAGACGGAACCAATAGTACGGAACCCTCCACAGAACATATTTTTCCTGATTCCGGTGTTTACCAAATAAAATTACTGGCTATCAATGAGGACTGTATCAGTGAATTAAAAAAAGAAATAAAAGTTGAACGCTTTTTTGTTCCAAATTTAATAACCCTGAACAATGACAGCCTGAATTCTACCCTTAAAATCAAAGGATTACAACCTGGATGTAAGTTAGATATTTACAACCGCTGGGGTAAATCGGTCTATTCAACCAAAGATTACAAAAACGATTGGAATGCCCAAAACCTAGATGAAGGCACCTATTTTTATAACATCACCTTTCCTGAGGGATTTGGATGCCATGATTGGATACATGCCTTAAAACCAAAAGAGTAGCTACTCTCCACCCATAAACGGATATTCAACCGCCACAGGAGGATTCCATGTTTCTTTGATTGCCCGTGGAGATACCCATCGGTATAAATTCAGAACAGAACCTGCTTTATCATTTGTTCCCGAGGCTCTTCCACCTCCAAATGGTTGTTGACCTACCACAGCTCCTGTAGGTTTGTCATTGATATAAAAATTACCCGCTGCATTGGATAAAAATTTGGTTCCCAGATCAAGGGCATATCGATCCTTTGCCCACAAAGCACCAGTAAGTGCATACGGTGAAGTTTCATTTACCAACTCCAGGGCTCTTTCAAAATCGGCATCCTCATATAAAAACAAAGTAAAGACCGGCCCAAAAAGCTCCTCCTGCATGGTAACATAAAGTGGATCCTGGGTGAGAATGATGGTAGGCTCAACAAAATATCCTACTGAGTCGTCACATTTTCCACCATGCCAAATTTCTGCTACAGGACTGGCTTGAACCTGGTCAATGTAGGTTTTCAATTTTTCAAATGACTTTTTATCAATTACTGCATTTACAAGATTTCTGAAATCCTCCACAGAACCCATTTTAATCTCTGATAAATGTTTTTTGAGAAGCAAAGAAAGTTGCGGCCACATCCCTTTAGGAATATAACCACGGCTGGCAGCAGAGCATTTTTGACCTTGATATTCAAACGCTCCTCTGATAATGGCAACGGAAAGTGCCTCAACATCTGCACTTTCATGGGCAATGATGAAGTCTTTTCCTCCGGTTTCTCCCACAATTCTTGGGTAAGACTTATAGGTTTTAATATTGGCACCAATTTTTGTCCATACATCCTGGAAGACGCCTGTGCTACCCGTAAAATGAATTCCTGCAAAATCAGGATGGTTAAAAATAACAGAACCGGCCGTAGGGCCATCCACAAAAACCAGATTTATAACCCCGTCTGGTAAACCGGATTTCTGCAAAACCTCCATTATAACCTGGGCGGCAAAAATCTGGGTATTGGCTGGTTTCCAAACCACGGTATTTCCCATTAAAGCAGGGGCAGAAGGAAGATTTCCGGCAATTGCCGTAAAATTGAAAGGTGTCAAGGCAAAAACAAATCCCTCCAGGGCTCTGTATTCCATTCTATTCCATTGACCGGGTGCTGAAATGGATTGTTGGGTATAAATCTGCTCAGCAAAGCTTGCATTAAAACGCAAAAAATCTATCAGCTCACAGGCAGAATCAATTTCAGCCTGGTAGGCATTTTTACTTTGGCCAAGCATTGTTGCTGCATTAATTATCGGCCTGTAAGGACCTGCAAGCAAATCGGCTGCTTTCAAAAAAATTGCTGCTCTCTGGTCCCATGATAGACTTTCCCAATCCTTTTTGGCATGCAATGCTGCATTAATTGCCTGCTCCACATGGCCTGCATCTCCCTGATGAAACTGAGCTAAAACATGCTTATGTTCGTGGGGAGGATTTACATTTTTGAGATTTCCGGTTCTTACTTCCTGCCCGCCAATGATCATTGGGATATCTTTCACAGATGATTTGGCATTGGCTAAGGCCTTTTTTAAGGCTGCACGTTCTGCTGAGCCTGGTGCATAAGACAAAATGGGTTCATTGACAGGCTTAGGAAGCTGAAAAATAGCATTCATATAGAGTATAAGATCTGGTGTATTTTTTTGACAAATAAAATGAGAAAAGAGGAAACAATATCAGGTTTTCAGGAAATCAACTTTACCTGGGCCCCTTTTTTTTGAAGGTATTCAACTACTTTTTTTCTTTGATCCCCTTGAATTAGTATTTCGTAGTCTTTGGCTGTTCCTCCAGTACCACAGTGGTTTTTAAGATCCTTACCTAATTTTTCAAGGGCAGAAAGAGAACCGATAAAATTTTCGACCAAGGTTACGACTTTACCTGCCCTTCCGCTTTTATCCAAACTCACTTTGAGTTTTTGGCTAGACATGGGCAAATCCACTTGTGCCACAGGTTTTTGATCTTCAAACTGAAAATCAGGATTTGTTGAATAGACCATTCCTTCTCTACCTTTTGGCTTGCTCATTTTGTAGAAGTTTCATCTTGATTCTTTAAATACCAGCCCGCCAAAACAATAGTAGCCAGCAATAATATACCGAGGGTCTCAAAAACCAAACCATATTCGAGAATCAAGTCTCTTCCGGTAATGGCTGGAGAATTTATTGAGTTGGTTTTCTGGCCTTTACTTTCAAATAAAGTTTGTAGTTCCTGAAACGGAATCTGCCAAAGCAGATAACTGGTAAAAGCCAGCAAAATGACAATTGGGCCGAAATTTTGCTTAAAGCCAAAAAATGGAGCATTAATCGAATCAGACTCAGGATTGATAAAAAGGGCAAAAACGACCAAAACCATGATTCCCCCAACATACAAAACCACCTGGGCAAAAGTCGCGGTATGGGCAGACAGGACGGCATAAATTCCCGCCATACCCATTAACATTCCAAACAAAGAAAAAGCCGCATAAATCACTTTTCTGGAAAACAAAACGCTAAGACATGACGCAAAAGTTATGCCCAGCAAAAAAAACAAAACCAGTTGCTTATCCATCAGCCTTTTCCGGATTTTGATTTGAAGCAGGCTTTGACGGAATTGTGGGTCTCGGCCTCGCTTTGGGGGAATAAGTCGTATTTACAGGAGGTGGAAGCTGGGCATCTGTACTTTCTTCCAACTTAGGCGCTTCTTCTGACGCTGGTTTCTGAACCGGCATCCCGGAAGGTCTCATTGGTCTGTTGGGCGAGGGAATGGTCGATTGGGAAGGTGAATTCCGGACACTTGCTTCGGCCTTCAGGGCTTCCTTCTTAGCCTGATTTTCTTCCCATTCTCTCCGCTTCTCCTCTGCTTCAGATTCCGATAAGTTTCCAAATCCAAAGTTCATTTTTCCTAAATCAAAAACCGAAAAATCGTATTCATCTGTCATTGTAAGGCACTCTGTAGGACATACCGTAGTGCAAAGTCCACAGAAACAACACTTGGCCATGTCAATGTCAAACTTGGCAGCATAAATCCTTTTGGAAGTTCCGTCAGATGTTTTTCCAAATTCTCCGACGCTTTTTATGGGCTCTATTTCAATACAATCTACCGGACAAATTTTGGCGCATTTATCACATACAATGCAATCTTCTATTTCATTAAACAACTGATATCGACCGTGATCTGGAACAGGAATGGCCTGATAAGGATAAGTAAGTGTGGTAATACCCGGGGCATTATCAAAAAAATGATTGTCCCGAATGTCCTGAATTTTCCTTTTTGAAAAAGCCTTTCGCATATGACTCATTGTGAGAGACATACCTTTAACTGTGGATTTTAAGCCTTTCAAAAAAATCGAAAAATTTCCTTCCTTTCCCAAACTGAAAAAATCATTTTTTATCCATCAAAGGTAAAGAAAAACTCCTGTTGGAAGGGTCCTTTCTCCTTAAAAACTGCCCTATTTATTAAAAAATGGAAAATCTGAAAGTCTAAAAAAATGCACCATGGTTAATTTTAAAATCAACCTGAGTAACCACTCCTTCCTTTACTTCAACCTCATAAATTTCATTTTCTGTTCCAAACCCGTTGGCATACCATTCTCCTTCTTCCTTAACAAACATGGAATATTTTCCCGGATTTAGATTGGCCACAAAGCAACCCTTTAGATTTGAGAATGTCCTGAAAACCAATTTTGTATTTATCTTTTTATAAAAACCAGGGGCTTTTCCCTCAACTGCCTGATCGGATTTGGTTAGTTCAAAAAAGGCTATTTCTCTTTTCACTCCTTTCCCTTTTCCGGGCTTTGAGTCAGGAGAAGGCATAAAATTTCCTTTTTCCAAAATAATATTTCCTTTTATGCCTTGGGTAATGACCCGATCACAAATGGAGACTTTCTTTTTTCTGGAATTTATTATTCTGCCCTGAAAATCTGTAATGGATTGGTTGGGACAAATGGAGGATTTGAAGCTAATGCTTAAATCGCCCGAAAAACAAAAATTAAGAACTAAGCTAAGAACGCTTAAATAGAGATTCAACAAACTCATGCCGGTCAAAAATCTGAAGGTCATCTATCTTTTCACCCACTCCAATATATTTAACCGGAATATTCAATTGGTCTGAAATACCGATTACTACCCCACCCTTTGCGGTACCGTCCAATTTGGTAATTGCCAAAGCAGTAACTTCTGTAACCCTGGAAAATTCTTCCGCCTGTTTCAATGCATTTTGCCCTGTTGAACCATCCAGAACCAACAAAACCTCCTGTGGTGCATCTGGTATTACCTTTTGCATTACCCTCTTAATTTTGTTTAGTTCATTCATAAGGTTCACTTTGTTGTGAAGCCGGCCCGCCGTGTCAATAATGACCACGTCCGCATTTTGATCAACCGCGGTTTTAATTGCATCAAAAGCAACAGAAGCAGGATCGGTATTCATTCCGTGTTCAATAACAGGAACCCCTGAACGAGAACCCCAAAGTTTAAGCTGTTCCACAGCTGCTGCACGAAAAGTATCTGCGGCTCCAAGAACGACTTTATGTCCATAGGCATGATATTGGGATGCCAGTTTACCTATGGTAGTTGTCTTGCCAACTCCATTAACCCCAACAACCATTATCACAAAAGGTTTGGACGGAAGGTCCCTGAAATGATGACTAATTTTAGAATTTTGGGTGTCAAGCAACTTAGCAACCTCTTCTCTTAATATTTTATCAAGCTCTGAGGTGGATGAATATTTTTCAAGCTTAACCCTATCCTGAATTTGCTTTATAATTTTAATGGTAGTTGGCGTTCCAACATCTGCTCCAATGAGAATTTCTTCCAACTCATCTAAGACATCATCATCTATTTCTGATTTACCTACTATGGCCTTTGTAAGTCGATCAAAAAAAGTATCCTTGGTTTTTTCAAGTCCTTTATCGAGCGATTCTTTTAGCTCTTCCTTTTTCTTACCAGTAAAAAAATCAAAAAAACCCATGGCTAAATTGCAATTTGAAAATGTGTAGGGAATATGTAAAACAAAAACCTCTCAAAGAAGAGAGGCTGTAAAGATGGGCACAAAAAAAATCCCCTTAACAGGGGACATTGAAAATTTCAGTAAATTAGCTGTTTTTCAACCATTCCTGCACCTGATCGTTAGGCACAATTTCTTCTTTAAAGGTGTAAGCGCCAGTTTTAGGTGACTTAACCGCCTTTATTACTTTCGTGAAGGCTTTGCCTTCACCAGTTTTGAGTGTTGCAACTACTTTCTTTGCCATGGTTACTTAATTTCTTTGTGGACAGTTACTTTCTTGAGAATAGGATTATATTTTTTCAACTCCATTCGCTGGGTTGTATTTTTCCTGTTTTTCGTTGTTATATAACGAGAAGTTCCTGGCACGCCACTGTTCTTGTGTTCAGTGCATTCCATAATTACTTGTATGCGATTACCTTTCTTAGCCATGTCTTTTCCGAAAATGGACCGCAAAAGTAGTGTTATTTTTGATTCAATGCTTTTATTTTTAAAAAATAATTTGAAAATATTCTGGCTATCAAAAAAATGAATTGCGTTCTTTTTGTTTTTGCCTATATATTTGAATGTTGTAAGAACAATCTTAAACCATTCGCAATGACTACAGAAACTGAATTTAAATTTTGGGATTTTAACATCTGGCAAAATATCGCTGCCACCGGTATGGTGGTGTCCGGAATGTCTCACGCCGGACTATATTTTGCTGATAAGCAGGTAGATAGCTTTACAAATCTTTATTGGATTTGGGCAATGGTTTTCATTGGTGGAACATTACTCAAATATTATTACTTCAAAAATGGGATTGAGACAGATCACCACCATCATCACGATCACTAGTCTCAAAACTTTTACACCAGTTGTTTACAAGCCAAATGGAGCAAAACGCTAACGAAAAGAGGCTTAGTATTTTGCAATGGGCTGAAGATGACAGGCCCAGAGAAAAACTTCTCCTTAAAGGTAAGTCGGTACTTACAGACGCAGAACTCATTGCCATTTTGATTGGTTCCGGGAATGCAAATGAGTCTGCAGTGGACGTAGCAAAACGCATTATGTCTTTGGCTGGTAATGATTTAAATGCCCTGGCCAGAATGGGGGTAAAAGACTTATGTAAAATTAAAGGCATTGGAGAAGCAAAGGCCATTTCCATAATTTCTGCCATGGAGCTTGGAAGAAGACGGAAACAAGTTGAAGCAGAGGTGATTACGCAATTTCTCGGCTCTATTGCTATTTACAACTATTTTAAGGCTGATTTAATGGATTTACCCACTGAACAGTTTTGGATTGTTTTACTTAACCATAGTTTGAGGCCAATTAAAAAGGTGAAAATAGGTGAAGGTGGAATAACGCAGGTATCTGTAGACCTAAGAATAATTTTCAAGGAAGCTCTTGAAAATTTAGCTACAAACATCGCCTTAATTCACAACCACCCATCGGGTAAAAAAACTCCTAGTCAGGAGGATAAGAACATTACAAAAAAAATAGTCCAAGCCGGAGAAATGCTTCAAATCAGGATAATTGACCATATTATTTTTACCAATTCAGGGTATTATAGTTTTGCAGACGAGGGAGATTTATGAAACTAAAACCTATTTATTTTTTTGGAATTGTTTCTTTGGCAATTATCGCGGCCACTTTCTTTTCCATTATCAGCCTTACTCCTAAAAGCCCTGTATTTAATTCAAATGATATTTTGTCTTTTAGAAAGGCCAAAAACCAATTTCTAGTTCAGAAAGTGGACGCACCTTTTTACAATAATGCCAACTTTGATTCTCTGATTTACTACACGCCCAATGAAATGGAGATTTATAAATCTGATGTCTTTTTGGTTAAAGATGGGGCCGAACTTGATCTTATGCCGGATAGACCTGGTTACCCTTCTCACAAGATTCACGCCTATTTGATCCTCGAAAAAGAAACCTGGCGAGACACCCTTTTTGTCTTGAAAGATCTTACGGAACAAAGTGACAGCTTATACTTTATTCCTTTTGCAGATAAAGGAAATGGAAGGGAATCTTATGGAGGAGGTCGATATTTAGATTTAACTATAAAGCCTGGCCGTCAGGTTATTATAGATTTTAATTTTGCCTACAATCCTTATTGTGCTTACCAGGCTGATTTTGTTTGTCCTAAAATCCCGGGTTGCAATCAACTGAGCAAAGAGATAAAAGCTGGTGAAAAAAACTATCCTTTTTAAACCTGGAATCAATACCGTTAAGTTAAGATTTTTATGTGAACCTCATCCCTTCCCTTCTCCAAAGGAAGAAGGGTGCAAGGCCTTAACTTAACGACATTGAACCCGTAACTGGCATTAGGAAATACCCATCTGCCAATATACAGGTTTTCCACATCTAAACGGCTTCAAATCAGAGGCTTTGCCACCTTTTCTTCTGCATCTCCAGTGCTGCTATGAGTTTCGAATAATAGGTGCTGATTTTTTGCAAATCTGCTCCGAACAGCTTTGCTGTCGGGATGAACCTTTCATAATGAAGTCCCAACGAGAAATCCGGGATAAATTGTAACCATATTAAATGTCAAGGCTATTTTTACAAAAAAAATGAAATGGAATTGTTAAAAACCTTGTGCAGTATTCCCGGAACAAGTGGGGATGAAGGGGCTATCCGGGATTTCGTATTTGATTATGTCGTTTCAAACCAGAGGAACTGGAATCATTTACCTGAGATATGGAAAGGAGATGGTTTTCAGGACAATTTGGTTTTGGTATTTGGTAAACCAAAAATTGCTTTCTATGCCCATATGGATACTGTTGGCTATACAATCCGTTATGACAACTATGTGATACCTATCGGTGGAATAGATGGAAATACGGGTGATGCACTTGTTTTTGAGAAAGAAGGCAAATTGCTGGAAACCAAACTGATAAATGAAGAAGAAAGCGAATTAAGCCTCATCGATGCCCACCTGCCTGTAATTCCGGGAACACCGCTAAGCTACAAGGCTAATTTTATCCAGGAAGATGTTTTAATAAAAAGTCCATATCTGGATGACAGGTTAGGAGTTTGGGCGCTATTACAATTGGCACCTACTGCCAACAATATTGCCCTTGTTTTTACCACTTATGAAGAACACGGCGGAGGAGCTGCCGGATACCTGGCAAGATTACTTTTTGAAAAATATGGAACCTACAAAGCAATCATTGCTGATGTTACCTGGACCTCAAAAGGAGTTCAACTTGGAAGAGGGTCTGTCGTATCTTTAAGAGATAGTAGAATACCCAGGAGAGCCTTTGTGAATGAGTTAAGAAAGATTTTCAAAATGGCGGGAATTCAATTTCAGTTGGAAGTTGAATTTTACGGAGGAAGTGATGGAAAAGAAATCCAGAATGTACCATATCCAATCGATTGGTGTTTTATTGGTCCACCATCTGACAACCCACACTCTTCTCTGGAAACGGTTCATAAAGAGGATGTTGCTGGATTTATTCAAATGCTTAAACAGATCGGCGAACATTATTCACAGAACTAAAACTACCCTAATAAAACGCCTTCCTTTATAAAAATCAGGTTTTCACCTCTTTGTATTTGATTAAATTTCAATCCTTTTATGGCATTGTAAAAAGCATCTGTGGTTCCTGGTTTAATTCTATCATGAAATTCAATGATAAATATTTTGACCTTCGAAATCCATTCTTCATAGTTGTATGTAAATAACTCTAACTCCGACCCTTCTATGTCAATTTTAAAAATATCAATTTCATCCCAGCCTTTGTCCAGCATAATTTTTTGAACCGTTATGGTTTCCAAATCAAACTTTTCATCCGGACCCACCTCTTCAATCATAAAGCCCCAGTTCCCGGTTTTTCTATCAACCACCTTTATTTTAGCTTCCTTATGCCAGAGCCCAGCTTTGTATCTGGTTATCGAAGGGATATTCTGGGTGTTTTGCTGAAGTGTTCCAAAATTGGCAGAAGAAGGTTCAATGGCTGCTATTCTGGCCTCCGGATACTTATAATTGAAAAAAATAGAGGCGTATCCAACATAAGATCCTGCATCGATAATGGTTTTTGGCCTAAAATTTAATTGGCCAATTTCATAATCATCATACAAAAAAATTTGTTGAAAAACATGCTCATCTGTGGTGTTTTTCCGAATAATTAAAGGTTGATATATCATTTTCAATTCCTTTAACTTTCTGCTGGTTTGGAAATTCACCTTAGCCATATTTAAATAAATGGAGGCCAGGGTTTTGAGCTTTGTCAACATGAATTTATCTTAATTTTCAAAAACATCGCAAATTCAATAAAAGAGAATTAAAAAAAGAATTTATGATTTATTATCCGTTAAGGAATAGATAAAATTCTAAGAAAAGGCTGTAAATCTTAATATTGCAAAATGCAAAACAATCCAATTTTACAAAAAGGCGACAGTTGCTTTATTGTCTCTCCTTCCTATTGCGCCTCCAAAATTGAAATTGAAAAAGGAATTGATGTTTTAAGAATAGCCGGTCTTGAGGTTGAATCTGGAAGTTCAATCTTTTATTCCTGGGGAAGTTTTGCAGGTTCTGATGATGAAAGGTTATCCGATCTTCAAAACGCCCTTGATTCAGAATCGTGCAAAGTCATATTTTGTATCAGAGGAGGGTATGGATTAAGCCGAATCTATCAAAGGCTGGATTGGACTAAATTTCTAAAAAACCCAAAATGGGTAATTGGATTTAGTGATGTTACTTTTCTTCATTTAAAAATTCAAAAACTAGGCTTTCCATCGATTCATGGCCTTATGTTGGCCCGCTTTGCAGATAGGTCACATTTGGAAAGTTTCGACAAGCTATTTTCACTTTTGCTAAACCCGGCTCCTCGTCTGGAATATGATGTTTTAGGGCCAATGGAATTTCAATCGGAAATCGTAAAAGGGCTTTTAACTGGTGGAAATTTAAGTATTATATCCAATTCTATGGGGACAGATTTAGAACCAGATTTTTCAAATTGTATTCTTTTTCTGGAAGATGTTGGAGAGGCTTTTTACCGGATAGACAGGATGATTCATCAAATTAAACATTCAAAAACCAGCCGTTTTATTAAAGCAATTGTTCTAGGTCAGTTTACAGATTGTCCTTTGGCCAACTTTCCTCTGTCGTTAATTGAAATTTTCACAAATACATTTCCTGAAATACCCATTTTTTATGGATTAGAATGTGGACACGGAATACCAAATTTTCCTATCTTTTTAGGAATAGAAACAACAATCAAAAAGACAAAAAACGGGTATCTCCTTAGTCAAAATCCAGAAAGAACAAGCCTGAATTTTTGAGTCTATTTCTTCAGTTCAAGGAATTTAATTGAACTTGGGTACCGGGCGGAATGGAAAATTTTGATTTTTGATTTTTGAAAATCTTCAGGCTTAGCACTATAAATATTAATAAACTTCTGAGGGTTTAGATCAACCAAAGGAAACCAGCTACTTTGGACCTGAACCATTATTTTATGACCTGCCTTAAAGGTATGGTTCACATCACAAAGCTGGAACTTGACCTCATTCATGTCATTTATGGTTAATGGTTCTGGCTTTTCAAGACTATTCCGATACCTGGCCCTCATAACGTCTCCTCTGACCAGCATCTGGTATCCGCCCATTTTTTTTCCGTTTTCCTGTTCTGATGGTTGGTCGGGAAAAACATCTATCAGTTTCACCACAAAATCAGCATCATCCGTGGATGTTGAAACAAACAAATTGGCATTTAAAGGGCCTGTCATAGTCACATCATCTTTCAAAATAGGAGTTTCATAAACCAAAACATCTGGTCTTCTTGATGCAAACCTTTGGTCTTCTACCATATACTCCTTTGTCATCTGTGTCGTTATCTCATTTGTAAATGGAACAGGTTTGGCTGGGTCACTGATATACTCATCAAAACTATTTCCGGCTATCAATCCTTCCATAGAAGTCGATAATTTTCCGGAAGGGAAAAAATAAAGTTCTTTTTCTTCCGCTTCACCGGGAGGCCAGGTTTTATAGGCTTTCCAAACATTTGAACCTGTTTCAAACATATACGCTTCAGGAAGCTCAAGCTCGGTATCTCCTTTTAAATAGTGGTTAAAAAACTCGTATTCGATTTTCTTTCTATAAAAACTGCTTGTCTTACTGTCAAAATTTAAGGGCCCTAAACTTTGACCATCACCCCTTGCCCACATTCCATGGCTCCAAGGCCCCATAACAAGCATATTAGACCCTTTTGGATTTTTATTCTCTATGCTTTTATAAAGATTAATCGCCCCATATAAATTTTCGGCATCAAAAAGTCCGCCTACAACCAAAGTCGCAGGTCGCACTCCTTTAAAATGTTGTAAAGCATTTCTTTCCCGCCAAAATTCATCATAGTCCGGATGTGAAACCAAATCATTCCAAAAGGGTACTTCATAGTTGAGGTATAGTTTATTGGCATTCTCAACAGGGCCCATTTGTTTGAAAAAATAATATCCATCCTGAGTGCCATGATTAAATGCCGGATTAGATTCAGTTGTTAATGCATTTCTTACTTTTCCAAAAGAACTGAAAAAGTTAAATGCATGAGGAAGAAATAAAGCACCGTTATGGTGAAAATCGTCCCCCGAAAACCAATCCATAACCGGGGCCTGGGGAGAAACAGCAACTAAATTTGGATGGTTGGATAGGGCACCCATGGCTGCATAAAACCCTGGATATGAAATTCCCCACATTCCTACTTTGCCATTATGATTTTTTAATTTTTTTAAAAGCCAGCTGATGCTATCATAGGTATCTGTGCTTTCATCAATGTCCTTGTTTCCTTTTTTAAAAGGCTTATAAGGTCTTACATCCAGAAACTGACCTTCAGACATGTACCGCCCTCTTACGTCTTGAAAAACATAGATATAACCACTTTTCTGCAATAATTCATTTCCCCCAAGTTGCGTCTTATAGTCATCCGGACCGTAAGGACCTACACCATAGGGTGTCCTCTGAAAAAGAATGGGGTATTTCCGGCTTTTGTCTTTGGGTTCATAAACCACAGTGAACAGCTTAACCCCATCCCTCATCTGGATTGGATACACTGTTTTTGTATAGTTCGCTTTCACATCAAAAGGCAACTCCTGTGCCATTACCAATAGAAATGGCGACAACCAAAAAATGACAAAAGAAAATAAACCCGGATTTTGCTTACCCATCTTTTTCCATCAAATAATTATATGTTCTCCTTCCTGATTTTCAAAATAGAATTAATTACAGCAAAAGAAGTAACTAAAATAAACGCAAGTATAATGTATTCCACATAGTCAAGTATACCTGGATATTGTTTTCCTAAAAAATAACCCAAAAGACAAAGGGTCAAAACCCAAAGAATTGCCCCTGAAATATTGAAAATTGCAAATCGGCCTGGTTTCATTTTTATTATTCCTGCCAGAATAGGTGCGAAGGTTCTAATAACAGGCAGGAATCTTCCGATGATTAATGCATTGCCTCCATACTTGGTAAAAACCTTCTCTGTATTAACTATATACTGTTTTTTAAAAAAGAAATTTTCTTTCCTGTTCATTAAGTTCTGACCAAGATATTTCCCAAAAAAGTATCCGGTATAATTACCTGCAATGGCTGCAACGGCAAGCGAGAAAAGCAGAAAGTAAATTGGAACATTGATAATGCCTAAGCCACAAAACATTCCAGCTGTAAATAAGAGGTAATCGCCGGGAAGAAAGAAACAAAAAAACAACCCGGTTTCAGCATAAACAATGATAGTCACCAGAATTAGTCCACCCTTTGAAATGATTTCCTCAGAATTGAGCAGAAATTGAATAAACTTTGCAACATCCTCCATTGGGGCCAAATGTATACCAATTTATCGATTTTTAGAATAGCGGGATGCCCGGTGGGTTGGTAGAAATATAATTTTAATGAAAAAAACAGGATTGTTTTAATCTTGTAGTTGGAGTTTAGGCCAAAACCTGCCAATATTGGACCTCAATTCAACAAAACAAGAAAATGATGAAAATTCATATTCCACAATTTATAGCCTCAGCATTGGCAATTGCCCTTCTTTCTTCCTGTGGCTCAAACCCGGAAAAAGAAACAAAAACTATTGATACGGTAGCTGTATCTCAGAATGCTGAAATGTTAGATGCGGTTGACGAGCTAATTTCTAAACTCCCAAAGCCTTCTGATATTCCAAATTTGATTGCCATGACAGGGGCAGAATACGAAGCTAAATTGTTAAACCCGCTTGAAAATGCAGAAAAAGTTCTTGATAATTCTTCAAAAGCGGCATTTAACATCGGCGTTTTTGGGTCTGATGTTGGTTACCTGGCTGCTTACGAAAAAGGACAGGAGGCTATAAAAATGTTTGCAGTAAGTAAAAAACTTGGAGAAAAAATAGGGGTATCCAATGCTTTTGATCCAAGTATTTTGTCAAGAATTGAAAAAAATCTGGGAAAAAGGGACTCTTTAATTTCTATAACAGATGCCTCTTTGGCTCATTCTGCCTCCATTTTACAAAGCAATGAGCAAATGAAAAATGCTTCTTTGCTTATGGCCGGAGCATTTATAGAAGGGCTTTATTTAAATTGTGGGCTAATCCACGACTATCCGCCTACCGGATTGCCAAAGATTGAACAAGACAAAATCCTTGTTCCCCTTGTAAACACTGTAATAAAACAAGAAGCGGCACTGAATAGTCTTATTGAACTGCTGAAAAAAGTGAATGACAATGATGAATTGGTTTCAAAGCTGATTGGTCAATTGGAGGTCGCTCAGGCTATTTATAAGAAAGCTGATTGGCCAAAGAAAATAGCTGAAAACAAGGGCGATATGATTCCTACCGAAAAGGATATTCATGATATGGCCAATTCTATTTCAGAAATCAGAAATAGCTGGATTAAATAGGTTTTATTCCATTTAGGATTTGAACTATCTGCCTATCAGATGAATGAGCAACTAATTCGGTCCTTTTTAAGACTCTATGTTATCCTTGCTGGTTCTGATGGAATTCAAGAAGTAGAAAAGAATAGAATAGAACAATTTTTAAGCCACCACCTTACTGGAAGGTCGGTGGCTATTTTTTTAAATCTGCTTGAAAAAACCTTGCAGAAATTTGAAGAAAAAAAGGACACCGAGGGCTGGATTGACAAAGAGCTTGAATCGATTGCAGGTATTGTAAATACTGAGTTAAAGCTTTCCCAAAAGTTTTTCCTCTACCTTGAATTGGTAGAACTTTCAGCTTTGGATGGGAATGTATCTTTTGCAGAAAATAAAATTCTTGAAAAGATTGAACAAGCCTTAAATCTTCAAATTAAGGATATTGATCTCCTTAAAGCATACGGCTCGGCACGGACTGCCCTGGAATTGGATTTGCCGTATTCACTCACTCTTGCAAAAAATGAAAATCTTGAGTTAAAGAGTGGGCTTTTTCAGAAAAAGGAAAAGATGGAGGGAGAAATTGTCGTTTTAAAACTTCCATCCATTGAGACTTATTTTGTCAGGTATTTTGGCAATTCAGATACCTATTTAAATGGCCAAATCATGCAAAATGGCGTGAGTAGGGTTTGGGCACCCGGTGCGACCATAAGGCAGGATGAAATGGACCCGGTATTTTTCACTGACATCAGAGAAAAGTTTTCAACACCAATAGATAGGTCCCCCATTCACTTTGAGGCCAAAAATGTTGAGTTCCAATTTCCAAATGGGAAAACGGGCTTGCATAACCTAAGTATTTCAGAAAAGGGGGGAAGAATGGTGGCCATAATGGGCGCAAGCGGTTGTGGAAAATCAACTTTGTTCAATGTTCTCAACGGAAACGATAAACCTAGTAAAGGCAAAGTATTCATCAATGGAAAAAACGTACATGAATACCCTGAGGAACTAGAAGGCGTAATTGGTTATGTGCCTCAGGATGATGTGCTTAATGAGCATCTCACGGTTTTTCAAAATCTGTTTTTCTCTGCCAAATTCAGTTTTGGAAATTTAGAAGAACCTGAGATTTGTGAACTGGTTGACAAAACGCTATCCTCTCTTGGATTAAATGAAGCCAGGGACATTGAAGTTGGTTCGGTATCCCGAAAAACAGTTTCAGGCGGGCAGCGAAAAAGGCTAAACATTGGGATGGAATTGATTCGGCAACCGTCAATTATGTTTGTTGACGAGCCTACCTCCGGATTAAGTAGCAGAGATAGTGTGAAAACCATGGAGTTGCTCAAAGACCTTGCGCTCAATGGAAAGCTTGTTTTTGTAATTATCCACCAACCTTCACCCGAAATCTTTAAGATGTTCGACCGCTTGCTGGTTTTGGACAAAGGTGGTTTTCCCATTTATTATGGAAACACCCTGGAAGCGGTGCCTTATTTCAGGGATGCGATGCAACTTCCTCCCATTCATGACGGAGCTGAGGTTGCTGATGTGGCTGAAATTTTCGACTTGATTGAGTTAAAAATAATCAACGAATTTGGGGAAGAAACTGAGCAGAGGAAAAAGCTGCCACAAGATTGGAACGAGCTTTACCTAAAATCTCCCAAACCCACGGTAGATGAAAATGTGAGTACACTGGTTCCCAAGCTGATATGCCAGCCCGGATTTGTTCAGCAGATCTTCATTTACCTTAAAAGGGATTTTCTTTCGAAAATCAGAGACAGCCAATATTTGATAATCAACTTATTTGAGGCACCTTTTTTGGCACTTCTATTGGCAATTATTGTAAGATATTCCCCAACAAATGGATTTGAAGACAAGCCTTATTTGTTTTTCCTGAATGAAAACATTCCGGCTTACTTTTTCATGTCAGTGATTGTGGCACTTTTCATGGGGCTTTCCGTAAGCGCTGAAGAAATAATCAGAGACCGGTTAACTTTAAAAAGAGAGCGGTTTTTGCACCTGAGCAGAAGCAGCTACCTCATCGCCAAAATAACATTGCTTTTTTCACTTTCTGCCTTACACACTTTGGCATTTGTGGCCATAAGCGATTTTGTCCTGGAAGTAAATGACATAGGCATGGAGTTTTGGTTGGTTATGTTTTCAACCTCCTGTTGTGCAAATATGATGGGCCTTTTGCTTTCTGATACCCTAAAGAAAGCCGTGGTGGTTTATATCTTGATACCACTTCTTCTAATCCCACAACTTGTTCTTGGTGGGGTTGTTATCCGATTTGATAAACTCAATCCAACTTTTGGCAATATTTCAAAGGTTCCTGTAGTGGGTGAACTAATGGTATCCCGTTGGGCTTATGAAGCACTCATGGTGGCTCAGTTTAAAAACAATGAATTCCAAAAAATCATTTTTGGTACAGAACAAAAAATGGCCGAATTCCAATATAAAAGAACCTACTATCTAACCCAGTTAGAAACGCTTTTGAATGATTTGTACTTTCGGGCAAATTCAAATGAAAAACCCGCTGACATCCAATTAAAGCAAACATTACTTTTTAAAGAATTATGCAAGGAAGGAAATGGATTTGGAGTGAACCCTTCTGAGTGGAAAGCAGTTCAAAATTTGCCTTTAAAAGAAGAAGACCATTCTAAGATTCTCTTAAAACTGAAAGGTTTTAAACATTACTACAACCAAGCTTATCAAAAAGAAGAAAATAAACAAAACGAAGTTCTTTCCAGGTTCGCAAAACTTCCCTCGCATGTAAAAACCATCGGAGATCTAAAGCAATTTTCAGAAAATGAGAGAGTTAGCGATTTGGTAAAAAATGACAACATAATGATTCCCGGGTCGGAATTGTCAAAAGAAGGAATCATCCGAAAATCTACACCCATTTTCCAAATACCAGAGCCCAGTCACTTCCTTGACTTTCGGGCTCATTTTTATGCACCACTAAAACACTTCTGCGGAAGGTATTTCCCAACAGAAACATTTAACATTTTTGTTATTTGGTTTTTTACTCTTGTAATTGGGTTAATGCTTCGTTTCAGATTTTTAAGGTGGGTTCTCAAAGTCCAGGAAACTTAATTGCTTGCCTGAGAGTCTTTCCAGGCATATTCCGCTTTAAGCAATTCAATGTCTTTTAACAATTTACCCATCTCGAGGCTATCCGTCCCATCATAATAGCCGCGAATTTGTTTGTACTTGTCAACCAAAACAAAGTTCTGGGTGTGCACAAAATCATCCGGTCCTCCATCGCCTTCAGTGGCTGTAACAAAATATCCGGTACGGGCCATTTCATAAAGTTCTTTCTTAGAACCGGTTACAAAATGCCATTGCCTGGGATTTGCCTGGTGGGCCATGGCATAAGATTTTAGTCTGGGAACACTATCCGTCTCCGGGTCAACTGTATGCGATATAAAAACCACACTGGAATCAGCTTTCAGGACCTTACAAAGCTTCATTATTTCTTTGCTCATTACCGGACAAATGCTTTCACAAGTGGTAAAAAAGAAGTCAGCCACATATGTCTTTCCTTCTACTGTTTCCTGATTGACAATATTTCCATCCTGATCTAAAAAGCTAAAATTTGGAACCCGATGAATGTTAGTAATGGTAACAGGTTTTCCACTGGCATCAACGGTATCAATTTGTTGATTTCCAAAAGTATCCAGGATTCTTGGCGGCTTGGGATTTTGAAATGCCTGATATGCACCAATGCCCAAAAGTGAAAGTACAATAAGGGTTACTCCTGTAGGAATAAGCCAGGTTGGCGTTTTTGGTTTTTCCATTTCTACTATAATAATTGAGCGCTATTTCAATTTATAACATTCAATCCTCTCATTGGTTCTAAATTGCAGGTTCAAAACAAGCAGATGTTGCCCACTTTTCCATTAATTTTAATCAGAATAAACTGTAGTTGCCTGTATTGTAATATTTTAAAATTATTTCTAACTAAATTCAGCAATTGGTTTTACCCAAAAAAACTCAAAAGCATTTTACGTTTTATATGTCTGGTTGTTATAAGCAATTCCTGTTCAGTTAAAGAAAAACCAAAACCAGAAAACCTTGAAATTACACCCGGAAATATGGTTCTGGTTTGCAATGAAGGTAACTTTCGCTGGGGAAATGCATCGGCAGGAATCTTAAACTTAAGTAACCAAAAATGGGTGGAAGATGGATTTAAGCAAGTCAATGGCCGCTCACTGGGCGATGTTCTTCAATCTGCAACTTATTGGAATGAAAACTGGTGGTTGGTGGTTAACAATTCTTCCAAAATAGAAGTGGTAGATGGGCAAAAATTCACCGCGTTGAAAACAATAACGGGCCTGACTTCACCTCGGTTTTTATTGCCAGTTTCCAATTCTAAGGCCTATATATCAGATATTTATGCTCAAAAAATCTGGATATTAGATGGCACCTCCAAAATTCCCATTGGCTCAATTGGATTTAAGGGGTGGTCAGAGGAAATGGTTTTGAGTGAAAATAAGGTTTGGATAGTATGCAGAAACAAGTCAAAGGTCTTTATCATCAATTCAGAATTTGACCAATTGACGGATTCCATATCCTTACCCGGAAATTCGACATCCATCGCTGTTTCTAAAAATGACAACATCTGGGTGGGATTCGATTCCAGTGGTTCAAAAAATCCTGGAATTGCCTACATAAATTCAAAAACAAGGAAGATTGAAAAATTGATTTACTCAAATGAAAGAGGCCGTTATCTGTCTCATTTTCAAACGTCACAAACAAAAGACTCTCTCTTTTTCCTACAAAACGGCGTATTCATGGTCAGGGAAAATTCAAGTGAATTTCCTACCCAAAATTTCGCAAAAAACCTAAGTGGAAACTGGTATGGCATGGGTTTTGACCCGAAAAGAAGAGAAATATATTTGTCGGACGCGAAGGATTACCAGCAAAAAAGTCGGATTTTTAAAATCAAATCAAACTCAACCGAAGAGCTGGCAGGTGGCATTATTTCCAGCAGGTTCTATTTTTGGTAATTGGAAAATCAAAAGCCTGCAGTGCTGATAAATAATCCGTTTCAAAATAAAAAATAAAACAACCAACCGTATTTTTCAGAAATACTATTCAGTTTTGCACTCATAATGGACCAACTTTTTACAACTGACAATCTTGTCAGTCTATTTTCGTTAACACTTTTAGAAATTGTTCTGGGCGTAGATAATATTATTTTTATTTCAATTATTGCCGCTAAACTTCCTGGAAGTCAACAATCTAAAGCCAGAAAAATAGGATTGCTACTGGCTATGGTCGTCCGCATTGGGTTGCTTTTTGTTATAAATTGGATTGTAGGACTAAAAGAAGAACTTTTCGCATTCGGCGGATATTCATTTTCGGGAAGGGATTTAATTCTATTTTTTGGTGGACTTTTCCTTATGGGAAAAACCATTTCTGAAATTCATGGAAAGCTTGAAGGTGAATATGAGTCGCTGGGTTCAGAAAAGAAAAAAGTAAGCTTTTCCAGTACATTGGTCCAAATTGTACTGATAGATATTGTTTTCTCATTTGATTCTATTTTAACAGCAGTTGGCCTGTCCAATCATGTAGAAATCATGATAGTAGCAGTGGTTATTTCAATGTCTATTATGATGTTTTACGCCAGGCACATCAGTATTTTTATCAACAGAAGACCAACATTAAAAATGCTAGCCCTTTGTTTTCTGATAATGATTGGTGTACTTCTTGTGGCTGAGGCATTTGATGTCCATGTGCCAAAGGCTACCGTTTATTTTGGAATGGTTTTCGCTCTCATTGTTGAAGTTTTAAACCAAAAAATGAGAAAAAAGGCAAGACCTGTTACGCTTCGTGGACCTTCTGAGCGTGTTCTTCCACCGGAGGATTAGAAGTTTTTGAAATTACTTTTTCCCAGGAAGTACCAAAAATCTGTAATAGGGCACCTACCTTATGGCTACATTCATCCCATTCCATTTCCGGGTCAGAATCAATGGTAATGGCAGAGCCTACCGAAAAACCTGCTTTCCTGATTTTATGATTGATAAAAAAGGATCTTATCAAGACATTAAAATCGAAATCTCCCTGATTGTCAATAAAGCCCAGTCCACCAGAAAATGCCCCTCTTTTTCGATTCTCAAGATTTTCGATTTGATTCATCACTTCAATCTTTGGAGCACCTGTCATACTGCCCATTGGAAAGGTCGATTTCAAAACATCTACCCAGTTCAACTCCGGCTTTAACTGAGAAGTTACTGTACTAATCATCTGAAAAACAGTTGGAAATTTATAAATTCCAAAAAGCTCCTCTACGTTTGTAGTTCCGGCAACAGAAACTCTTGCCAGGTCATTTCTGACTAGATCTACAATCATTAAATTTTCTGCCTTTTCTTTTTCTGAATTTTTTAGAAAGCGAACATTTTCCAGATCCTCCAACTCGGTTTTACCCCTTTTGGCTGTTCCCTTCATGGGTTGAGAGATTAATCTGGGCCCCTCCTTTTTTAAAAATCTTTCGGGCGATGCAGAAGAAATTTCAAATTCATTGGCTTTAAACCAACCGGAAAATGGCATTGGAAACGCCTCCAATAAATTTATATATGCAGAAAGCCCACAGAAAGAATCGTTTGACTCAAAAAACTGACAAAAATTTAGTTCATAAACCAAGCCTTGAACTATCAAGTCTTTGATTGAATTTATCTTTTCTAAATAGCACTCCTTTTCGATGGTTTTGGAGAATGAAACACCCAATAGATTTTCGGGTTTAAAGTCGCTACAATGGATGATTTGGTCATAAATAGCCTCAGGATCAGGGGCGGTGATGTAAATGGAACCATCCTTTTCTTCAACCAGCGTCTCGGCTTCAAATAAAACTGCGTTTGGGAACAATAAGGGGTTTGGATTACCCGATTTTAATGCTTCTATTTCATTTTTAAGGTCATAACCTAAATATCCGAAAACTGATCTATTCAGCTTCAAAGAAGAAAATTTCTCAAAAAACCGGCCATTTGTCCATTCTAGTTCATGACTTCCAATGGCAACGATTTTCCCAAAAGCACCACCGAAGGGAATGCTATATTCATTTCCATTTAATATACAGGCAAAAGGAAACTGCTTTGTCCACGTATAGGCTTTTAACCAAAAACCAGGAGAAATCGGGAATTGCTGATTGTTCAAATCCAAATTGGTTTACCAATGGTGGGAATCAATAAATTTGGCGTTTGGGCAACGGCCTTCAGCCTTTCGATAGGTTCGCACATGGGTTCATCAGCAAGATCAAATGTACCATAGTGCATTGGTATAAAAATTTCTCCACCAAGGTCGTTAAATGCTTTCCAACTGCTTTCAGGGGTCATGTGGCTGCTATGCATAAACCATTCCGGACTGTATGCGCCTATTCCCATAAATGCAAAAGAGGGTTTTTTGAACAAATGACTGATGGATGAAAAATGTGTATCATACCCACTATCACCCATAAAAAAATAGGAATGCCCCGATATTGACGAAATATGAAATCCTCCCCAAAGCCTTTTGTTGGTATCCGACAACGATCTTCTACTCCAATGTCTGGAGGGTAAAAACCAAATTTCAAGGTCAAATGGAAGTTTATATTTTTGATACCAGCCAGCCTCCTGAATCTTATCTTTGGCAAAAACAGATGTCAATACACTTTTCATATTCAACCCTGTTACAACCTGAATATTAGGATTTTGAATTGCAATTTTTTTTAAACTAGGCAAATCACAATGGTCTCTATGGTCATGGCTGATCAACAAAAACTGGGCATACTTTCCTATTTCATCTGCATATGGAAAAACGGTTTTTCTTGGAACAATTGAGGCATTTCCAAAAACCGGATCGATTAAAAGTCCAATTCCATCCATTCGGATAAAAAAGGAACTATGGCCTAACCAAACAAAGCAATCGTCTTTTGAAAACAAAAATGAGTTGTCCGTGAATACCTCAGGAAACCACTTTTCTGATTTCTTTTGTGCTTTCTGGGGGTTTTTCTGAGTTTGCCATTGTATCAATTTCGAAAACTCAGGTTTAAACGGATAATTTAGATTTACAAATTTTCCGTTTGAATCCAAAGGTGTTCCCAACCAGCCTTCCGGAGCATAGGTTTCAAGTTCTGGGTTTAATGTAAAAAGCATAAAATGAAAAGCCTTACCGATTTAGAGCGAGGCAATTCCGACTCTTTTCCCTATGAACTCCCTTTTCATAAGTTCACTTACCATAAAATCAGCCAAATCGCCTGTGTTGATGTGGAAATTTCCTTTGGGTGGATAATCTGCCTCAACCACATAATTACCGGTTTTTGGCCCATCATTTATGTTGGGTGGACAAACAAATGTGAAGTCCAGTCCAGAACGGTTTAAAGCCTCATAAGCCGAATTATGATCTTGACTTACAGGAACATATTCTTTAGGAAAACCATGGGTTTGAAAAATCTGTAGTTCATTAGTGGCCTGCAGTACACCCATACCACCAATTCCTATGATTCTTTTTATGTGGTGCTTTTGCATTGCTGCAATCATATTTTCCATGGCCTTTTGCCTTAAATTTGTCTGGCCTAAATCGGTTCCAACAGCTGAAAGAACTGCATCTTTTCCTATGATGGCTGATTCTACTGATGAGGATACAGTTGCATCACCCTGAAAAAGCAAAAGTCTGGGATGTCTGATGGTAACTGAATCTGGAATTCTTGCAAAGGCCGTTACCTCAAAACCAGCTTCAAGGGCGCTGTGAATAAGGCATTTTCCAGTTCTACCTGTACTTCCAAAAATTACAACTTTCATAAAAACTCAATTTAAATGTTTGAAAATTACCTTTCAAAAATACAAAATGAATAGCTTAAAAATCGATTTGTTTTTTAGAATTTGATAGAATACTTTTTGCAGTGGGCAAGATTTTATCCACCCATTCCTTATACATCAGGCCGGAGGGATGAAGGTTGTCTTCAGCCAATAACAAGGGTTCGGTTAATGCCCTCTTCGAAATTTCAAAAATATCAATCCAATGTACCTTTGAAATTCTGGCCAGGTCTTGGTTTAAGGCGTTGTATTGGCTAAGTTCATTATGAATTTTAGTAGCCTGATCTTTTCCAAAAGGGGTACATCCATAATCTGGTATGGATACGACAATCACCTGGTCTTTTTGCCCCTTCGCAAAACCGATTGAAAGGTCTAACAGCTTTTGAAATTCTGTTTTGTAATCTTCGATATCCAGACCTCTGTACTGGTTGTTAACCCCAATCAGCAGTGTAACCAGATCAAATTCTTTTTTAGGCTTAACCCGTTGAATTCCATTCAATAATTCCCCGGTTGTCCAACCAGTTTTGGCAATAATTTTGGTTTCAATTTTGTCTATGCCGGTTTCACTTTTAAGCTTCTCCTGCAGAATTAAAGGAAATGACTGAGCTGGCAATACCGATTCTCCTATCGTATATGAGTCTCCCAGAGCCAGATATTTTAATGGTTTGTCCAATGGTGTGTTTTTTAAATTCTTGTCAAAATACGCAAAAAAAAACACCAACATTTCTGTTGGTGTTTTTTAATTTTGGCTTAAGCTAAATTATTTTACAATAACAACTGGTGCCTGGAAACCTTTTTTGCCATCTACTACTGTAACATAGTAAACACCTGCATTTAGGTCAGAAACATCAATTGTATTCTGAGAATCACCGGAAGTTGAAACTTTTACAGTTTTAACTATTCTGCCATCAACAGATGACATTTTAATTACAGAATTTGCAGAACCTCCAAATCTAACATTTAAAGAAGAACTGGTTGGGTTTGGACCCATTTCAACCGCAAGGCCGCTAACTAATTCAAGCTTAGAAGTTGCTGTTACTATTGTTCCACATTCTGCCCACTTTGAAGAAAAGATCCAATCTCCAGTTGTAGGGACAACCAACCATCTATTTTTAAAACCGCCAATTGTGCAAGGAGGATTTGGATCTACCCAATCATTTCCCTCGTCACCATCCGGCCAGTCAGAACCTTGAACATACTTGAATTCTAAAGAATCGGAAGCAATGTTTGGTCCGGAAAACGCTATTGTTTTTTCCCATAAATTATTTCCTAAATCGTTCATTGCACCGGCTGAAGGAGTCCAGTTTGAAAGGTTTCCACCCCTGTCGGTAAAGGCACCAGCGATGCTTACAACTCCATTTACCATAACACCTCCATTGTTAATAAAGTCATCTGCATCAACTTTAAAAGTAACGTTGGATTGAGCGTCTACCTTTGCTATGGATAAACCAAAAGCAGCAAAAGCAAAAAGTACTAATTTTTTCATATTTTTTCTTTGATTAATTAAAAAAGTAACGGTATTTATTTTTTGTAATGCGAATATGTGCTTTTCTTACCTGCTCCTCAAAATAAAAGTGAAAATTTTATTAAAATTTGATGTACCAAATTTATTAAAATTCTACAAAAACGGTTGACTATTAGCTGGTTTTATCCCTTGATTTTGGCTTTTTGTTTTTTTTAAAACGCCTTCACATTTTTTTAAGTTACCTCCAGTTCGTTATTTTACTTTTTATATTTTTTACATCACTACTAAAAATTGAAATCGACCAAATGAAATTTCTCTTAAAAATTTCACTTCTTTTATTTTGTTTCTTACTGACCTCAAACATTTTATTGCTTGGACAAGACACCAAAAAGATAGTTCTACAGGGTTTCTGGTGGGATTTTAAAAACAACAATTATCCCCAGGGTTGGGCAAACTATTTGTCTGATCTATCCCCCAGATTGAGAAAAATGGGAATTGACGCAGTTTGGGTTCCGGTAAATCAAAAAAATGCGAATCCATCGTCTGTAGGCTATAGCCCTTTTGACCATTATGACTTAGGTGATAAATTTCAAAAATCCAATCTAAAAACTCCATTTGGGGATAAGGATGAATATCTTAGGATGGTCGGAGTTATGCACAGAAATGGAATTGATGTAGTTCAGGATATTGTTTTAAACCACATCGATGGCGCTGGTTCGGGTAGCGGATTCGGTGGAGTTGATAGTGCCGGTCTGACTTTTTATTCTTCAAACAGGCCCAGTTCCAATTATCAGGATATTACAGTTGATCCTACGGGGGGCTTCAAAAATTTCAGGTATGTAAGTTTTACTACACCTGCAACCACTGAAACCCGATCAAATTATCTTGCAAGAAATGGCAGATGGCCAAAAAACTGGCAAAATTTCAATCCAGGTCCGGGAGATACCCGTTTCTCAGGAGACGACCTTTCCAGAATAACTTTTGGGCCAGATGTTGCCTTCTATCCAAACTCAATTGGGTTAAGTTCAATTTCTACTTTTAATCCGGTTCAGGAATCAGATTATATGCGAAAGAGAGCAAGAGAATGGATGATTTGGTTAAGGAAGCAAACAGGAATAGACGGCTACAGACTGGATGCCATTAAACATTTTCCAGCTTCAGTCTGCGAAGACATAATCTGGAATCTTCAGAACAATGCAGGTTTTGCCAGTGGAACAGACCAAATGTTTACCGTGGGTGAATGGGTTGGAGGAAAAACAGAATTAGATGCATGGGTTGATGCCGTTCAAGGTCGGGCAGGAACTTTTGATTTTGGTTTAAGGGGATTCAACAATTCACCTGGTTTTTATGGAATGGTCTATGGATTAGGCAATTATGATTTATCCAACCTTCCGGGTATTCAACAAGACAGGAGATATCGGACAGCACCTTTTATTAACAACCATGATACATTCCGGCCATCACAGCCTTCAGCTGGCTCCCCGACCCTTCAGGCAAATGGAAATTATCCGGTGGATGGTTCCGGAAATCCAAGAAGATGGACTTCCGGATCTGAATTGTCGCCAAATATAGACCCAAGGGAACCAAGGCTAACTGCAGCTTATGCCATCATGATGAGTATGGATGGCCATCCAAACATTTTTTTTGAAGACCTTTTTGATGTCGGCACCACGGGAAAGCGATATATCCATTTTCCACAAAGCGAAACGGACCTACCAGTCAGACAGTCAATTGCAAACATCATTAAATGCCACAAAAAGTTCGATTTCAAGTCAGGTGCTTACCGGGTAAGGAGTGCTGAGCAAACTGTGTTTTTTGATGGAAGTACAGCCCAGGATTTAATCGTATTTGAAAGATCAGCAAAAGCTATAATAGCGGTCACCGACAATTTTACTACCAATCAGGCAGCCTGGATTGATTGTGATTTTGCTGTAGGAACAGTTTTGAAAGATTATACCGGAAATTTTGCAGATGTTACTGTTGTGACAAGACCCAATGGAGTCCCGGGTGGAAGAGTTCGGGTGCAAGCTCCAAGATGCAATGGGTCAGTAAATAACACAATCAACAAAGGTGTTGCCATTTATGCACTTAAAAGTCAGGAAGCATTTTTTAATCAACCTTTTCCTATCTCCAACAGGACAACGACCCACGAATGGGAATTGGCAGATGATTTGGGAGATAGTAACCCAAAATCTTTAAGGCAAGGTGGCGCTCTACCAAATAGGTCTCTTGCTGAAAGATGGGCCGGTAAAATATTTGCTGCCTCAGGTAAAACCATCACCTATAAGTTATTTCCTTCATTTACAGACAGAAATATAACTTTGCTATTGACAAATGAATGTGGTTTGGTTATAGATTCGGTAAAAGGAGTTGGACCCTTAACCAAGACCTTCACGCCTGCCCAAAACTCATGGTTTCAGTTCAGAGCAAAAAACTCATCAGATACAAATGCTTCTCAAAGAGTCTGGATAAACGTAACTTATACAGCACCAGATTCCATCAATGCATTGGCTGAAAAATCAAGAATTCTCCCTTTTGTTGAATTAGGTCCGGATAGATATGGATGCATTGGAACAACCTTAACTCTGAACGCAAGTTTTGGAACCGGTCTAAGCTATGTTTGGAGAGATAATTCCGGAAATCAAATCGGAACCAATGGCTCACAGGTAATTACACAACCAGGAAAATATTTTGTAACGCTAACTGATCCGGAAAATGGATGTAGTGCAAATGACAATATTACCATCATTTCTTTTGAAAATCCTCCTCCAATCCCAATTGTAGTACGGTCTGGAGATACTTTAAAAGTCTCAAATATCACCGCCGGAGTAAAATATATCTGGAGAATTAATGGCATAACAAATCCTGCTGATTCGCTTGCCTATCTGGTGATTCCTCCAAATGCAGTTTCCATTAATCTTGTTTCCAGAAATCTATTTGGATGCCAGAATGTAACTGCTAACTTAACTTCTGTCAACAATTTATTGGTGGATGATGGAAGTATTAAATTATTCCCTAATCCTGCAAAAGATATTCTTCAGATTGAATATTCGGGAGAAAAAGGAAAATTGAAAACTTCGATACTTGATCTGAAAGGTTCCCTGATTAGAGAAGATTTTATTTCTGATGGTGCCGCAGTCTCGCATTCTCTGGATTTAAAGGGTATTAAACCAGGTCTTTACCTATTGAAAATTCAAAATGGTTCTTTGTTTAGAACCGTAAAATTGGTGATTGAGTAAAATCCTTCGCTTTTTATTTGGAAGAGTTTAGGATAGATTTCCTGAAAATATAATAGAGAAGACTAACACCTGCTATGGACCCAATTATAGTGAACCACTGTAATTCAGGAACCTGTTGCGGATGTTTGAGCAATTGAATAATGTCTTTTGCCTTAGCACCAATCCAAACCATTAAAATCATTCGGATGGTCATTCCAGCCAAACTACCTAAAACAAATTGCTGAAATGGAATTTTGAACCAGGTCATGAGCAAATTGCCAATGGCAAAAGGTGGAACTGGCATCAACCTGAATAAAAAAACGACTGAAAAAGAATTGGCTTTCAGTTTTTCAGCAGCCTTTTCGGCTGCTGGCCATATTTTAAATATCTCTTTTTGGATGCCGGAGTCCAGGCTTTTGGCAAAATAACAACCCATAATACAAGCCAGAAAAATACACCATGCCATTCCTGGAAAGCCCCACATTCCAATGAAATAACCAGCCAGTAAGCCGGCCAAAGTGTTGGGAATAAGCGAAAAAGCGATTGGGATGGATAACAAGGAAAAGATTAAAAACCAACCCAGGAAATCTAACTTCATTAAAAACTCCTTTTCTTCCAAAGCCCAGAATGCAAGTGCAGAGCCCACCAAAAGTGGAAGCGTGGCAAAAAGAATGAGCCAGATGGATTCAGGTTTTTTGAATAAAGAAATATACTTTTCCTTAATGGTTTGAGTTTCAAATTTTCTTTTTTCCATGGAAGGGCAATATTTGACAATTATTTCCAGATTAACCAAAATCCGTTTTTTATCAATCATCTGTTTTGTCAATCATTGGGTTGGATTCAGCTTTTGGGCAATGAGTCTGAATAACTACTATTTTATTGACGAGATACCTGCGCATGACCGTCTCGCGTAATCTGTTTGAACTTGTCTAGGAGCTGCCAGGGTAAACGAGCCATTTTTTTGCAATGAATCAGGCAATATGAACCAAATCAAAACTTATATATTGCGAAAAAAAAGCCATGAACTTAATGCTCCCAAAGGATATATTTAAAAACAAGACAATCTTGATCACCGGAGGTGGTTCAGGGCTAGGGCTCTCTATGGCAGAAGGATTGCTGGAACTTGGGGCTACTGTTGCAATATTGAGCAGGAACGAAGAAAAGCTCAAAAAAGCAGCCCAGTCTTTAGAGGAAAAAACCGGTTCAAAAGTATACTGGGTAGCAGCAGATGTCCGCGATGCTGAAAAAATTGATGCTTCGATAGCACAAATTGTCCAGGAAACCGGTGGGCTACACGGTGTTGTTAACAATGCCGCAGGCAATTTTATTTCTCCTACGGAAAGACTTTCGGCCAATGCCTTTTCCTCTATCATTGATATTGTTTTGAAGGGAACAATTCACACCACAATGTCTGCCGGAAAATATTGGATGTCTCAAAAGCAACCTGGAGTTTTTGTCAATATTGTAACTACATACGCTTCGACTGGCTCTGCCTTTGTAGTGCCGTCTGCAACCGCAAAGGCAGGCGTAGTGGCGCTGACACGGTCGCTTGCTGTGGAATGGGCCAAATATGGAATCCGGACAAATGCCATTGCTCCGGGGCCTTTTCCCACTGAAGGTGCATGGTCCAGGCTTTTCCCGAAAGATGCTTTGCCAGCCGAACTGGCCTCAAAAATGGACCCTGCAAAAAAAATCCCCTTGGGAAGAGTGGGGCAACATCATGAGTTGGTTAATCTGGTTTCCTACCTGCTGTCCGACTTTTCAGGCTTTATGAATGGAGAAGTTGTCACTTTTGATGGAGGCGAGTGGCTTCAGGGGGCAGGTGAGTTCAATTGGCTTCAGGCAGTTCCCAATCAATTATGGGATGCAATTGAGGCTGCTACCAGAAAAGGAAAATAAAATATGCCAAGGGGTAAAAAATTATTCGAAACTCTTTTAGTATTCGTAGGGGTATTATGTATAACGAGTTTTCTATCTTGTAATCTATTCTTAGTCCTCTATGAAAAAAGAGCATTTTGGCTGGATGAATGGTTTATAATTTACAACTTAAAATTTAAATCTTCTTCGGAAATATGGGGTAAATTAGACTTAAATCAACAATTCCCAAGGCTATATTTATATATTATTCAAAATTTCACATCTTTATTCAGTTTTTCCTACACTTCACTAAGAATTATACCATATTTAATCTTTTTTATATCAATAATAATTCTAACATACAATTCCTATAAAATATATAAAAATAACATAATAGGTATTATTACAATTATATTGTTATTTCTCTCTTATAACACCTCTATTAACTATAGCATTCAAATTAAGCAATACACGATGGAAATTCTTTATGCTACATTATGCTTACAGGTTATTTTAAATATTAAAAACTTATTTAACGAGAAAGAAAAAAAAATTAAAATTTTGATTCTAACTTCAATCATTCTCGTTTTAGGACCTTTCCTAAGTTACACTTATCCCATCGTTATTTTTCCAGTATTTGCTTCACTTATCCTTTTTATTTTTAGAAACTATAAGTCGAGTAGCAAAAACTTAAGCATCGCAACATTTATCTGTTTTATAATAATACTACCTTTATTTATATCTTTTCTAATTGATATAAGACACGTAATAGAAGACAACTCTATGCAACTCTATTGGAAAAAAAGACTATTCGATGTTAATAACTTAAATAATATTGTAGTTAATTTTCTGGATTTCCTGATGTTAATGGGATCTGGCTATCTATTCAAGATAGTTTTTGCAATGATATTATTAGTGTCTATCGTATCCATATTATTTTCCACTACCCTAAACAAGCTAGAATTCTTTAGAAACGAAAAGTTTCTTGTTGAAATTTACAGCATCCAAGTCGTATTTACAGCCCTGATTTTATATTTTCTTGGTAAATTACCTCTGGGAGAATCCCGACTCAATTGCTTTATTGTTGTTGCTTTTAGTGTCCTGATAGTTCATGGGGCAAACCTGATTCAGGAAAGATACCAAATGATTCCAAAAAATTTAGTCTTTGGTGTAATCATTTTTGCGAGTGTTGGCAATATTAGTATCTCACTTATTGGGAAAATATCTCAAAAGGACAAAGAAACATTCGATCTCCAAATTTATGAAAATGTTGGACGGGCAATAAAGCAATCAGATAAAATTAAATTGCCCTTGATTGTACTTCCCGGTATTGCCTCAGCCCATTTTGAAAAAGAATATGATGATGCAAGCTGGATATTAAAGACACATCCGAAATTTAAAAAAGAAAATAAAATTAAAGTCTTTGGCATTAAAGACGAGTCCAAAATCAAAGAATGCTTAAAAAACAACAAATTGCAAACAGCAATCCTTGTGGATAAATATTCATTTCAATTAGTTAATCAAAACCAATAAAACCAATCTCATTTTTTGTTTTCAAAAATAAGGAAATCACCAAAACCTACTTTAATTTAAGATTTCCTTAAAACAACGCACTGAAGCACCTGTGCCTTTGGAAACCGGATACAAGTAAAATCCCTTTTCTAAATCATTAATGCTTCTCACATTCAGGCTATTGGTATCGGTTGTACTTATCCAGTAATAGCCGAAACTATCTAACAATCGAACTGAACCATTTGGATCTTTAACCCCACCAAAACTGGCGGAAAAAGAATTTACACCTGCTTGTTTTAAAACAGTGCCGCTAACTTCCCATCCACCCAAAGGGTCCATTAAGTTAATCCAATCCTGATCATTGGGTAGCTTCCAGCCCGGAGGACACAATCCCTTAGGACTGACAATGGCATATGAATTATATAAAAAATTTCTTTTAGTAGTAGTGAAGTATGAACCTTCCTTAGCTTTAACCCAGTTGCTATCAATCTCTATTTTTGAAATCGTGCTTCCGTCATTGTAAACAGACCGCCTCAAATCAGATTTCATCCACATTTGATTTTCTAAACATGCGGTTTGGTATAGCGAATCTTTATCCAAAACGGGGGTGCTGAAAAATCCAATTGGGCCAAGATTAATTCCTTTTTCATTTCTGGTAAATGGCCTGAAATAGTATTTTTTCTCCAACTGTAGATTTGGAATAAGGATTGAAAAGTCTCCTTTACTGTCAATCCCTGAACCAGAAATTTTATTGTCCTCTGTAAGTCCTTCTCTCTTATCGCTAAAGAAAACTCCTGATTCTGAGATATTTCCTCCACCATCCGAAACAATCTTACCGGAAAGAGTCCAGGAGGTATTTCCAGAAAAAGGAATTGAAATTACAACTGAAGGCAAACCAATTTTTAAAGTGTCCTCCTTCCCATAAACAGTGCCATATTTATTTATTGCATATGCTTTGAAATAGTAGGTTAAACCTTTGTCTATGGTAATGGTATCCTGATAGGCACCCAGGGAAATGCTTTTTGATTTTATTATTATCTTTTGATCCTGATTTTCAGGTTTAGAGTTTGTGCTATAAACAATACCCTTTTCGGTAATATCACTTCCTCCCTGTGCGATAAGTGACCCTTTGAGAATGGCAGTTGTACCAAATCTGGATACAACTCCTAAAGTTTCTATGGAAGGCAAAGAGGTGTTCACATCTTCTTTTTCATCTTTTTTGCAAGAAAAACCAAGAAGAATCAATAAATAAAAAGAATAGTATTTAATGGTTGAATTCATAAAAGAATTGTCCAGACTCTTAAATTGGATAATAGTATAATTTTAGTTTTACCGAGCCATTTGAAAGCAACATTCGGTTTACAGTACTAACCCATTCAGCAGAATATAAATTAATATGATCGCTTGCGACCTTGCCTTCCATAAAATTTTGGATGTGTCTTGAAATATTGCACCTGTAAACATTCTCTGTTTCAGAATATTCAAAAACCTGGGTAGAAATTTGAGCTAAGGCCTGCGCCTCTGTTGACCCTGCCTGAAGGAGAGAAATAACTCTGGCATCATTGTAAATGATATCCGAGCCCGTTTCCTTTGGCATGTAATAGTCGTTTTGGCTATTTAAACGGATAAATGTGGGTGGCGCCAAAGATCCTGGAGCGTCCGGTTTGATTTCTAGTTCCGCTTTAAAAACCTTTATTTTTTGAGATTGACTTTCTTTCCAGGATTTAAGGCCGGGAATTTTCAATTTGGTCGTAAGACCAGATAACCCTTGAACGGCGGATCGGCCATTGGATTCCACGGCTGGAAGACCCTTTTTGGGCTGGATATTTATCCATGGAAGATTTGTAAAATCAGGTTTTGCGATAAAATAATGTGCTGATTTTGAATTGGCTTTAAACTTAAATGACTTCTGTACTCTTACTCCTTCTTCCAAAACCCTGTAAAATACTTCCAGAATCACGCTATCTTTAAGCCCAAAGCGAACCAATTGTTGATTTTCAGGATTAGGTTTTAAGGCAAAACCCTTCCAAAAAGAAAGGAATTGAGCATCATTCCTGATAGAGTCTGTACCTTTCAGTTTTGCTAAAATTTCTTTGCCCAGAACATTGGCATCAAATGTCAACAAGGTATTCTTGTTGGAAGATTGATTGGATGTAAGGTATGGTATTTGACTATGGCTTGTTGAAGGACTATTTATAAAATAGCTTTTATCTCCGCTGATTCCATCTGTAAGTGGATAAAGAGAAAAATTATTGATTGCCCCAAATTTTCCATACTGATAGTTATTCCTCAAAGTTAATGTAGCAGTTGTATACTCCTCCAATAATTGAGAAGGGGCTCCAATCGGATATGATTCAGGAAGAAACTGAAAAAAACCCTCGGCTTCAATCGGTCCCAAAATTCCATCGTTGTACCTACCAGCCATGATAACCTGCCTGCTGGTTGTATTCAGGGTGTCGAACCTGTATGTCTCTCTTGAAACAGAAAAAGTGTCTAAATACTCGGTTTTTGTTTGTGTTAAATCTGGAGGTGCTTCAAATGCTTCTCCATTCGGTTTAATGCAACCGGTAAAAAAAAGGGCCGGTACCCAAACGGGCACCAGCCACAAAAAAAGTCTGATAAATTTCAAAGCTAACCGGCCAGATCCTGATAAATAGACATATAATTTTCTTCCCAATCTGCACTTTCGTGGTCAATTTCAGCAAGTCTCTTATTATCTTCATTTGGAATAGTTGCCAAAAGTTGGTTTAACTTTTCGCTGTAAGTCTCACTTCTTTTTAAAACTACATCTGCGTATTCAACAGCAATTTTCATTAAGCCATCAAAATCAGCAGTTTTCAGGTTATTCAACATGCTATCTTCAATGTCAAGCATTTTAACTTTTTCCATCATGCTGCCATGATCAAATTTGTGCTCAAATGAATTGTTGTAGATAGAGAAAATTGCCTTCGCATTTTTGAACATGGGATCGTTCTTGTAGGTAGTTTTCATGTACATTGGAATAAGACTGGTCATCCAATCATTGCAATGAACGATGTCTGGAGCCCATCCCAGCTTTCGGACTGTTTCAAGAACACCCTTACAAAAGAATATTGCCCGCTCGTCGTTATCTGCATGGAACTTGTTGTCCGCATCTACAAAAACCGATTTACGATGAAAATAATCTTCGTTATCGATAAAATAAACTTGCAATTTGGCATTTGGAATAGAGGCAACCTTGATAACCAATGGTTTTTCTTCATCTCCAACTGAGATATTTATGCCTGACAAACGGACGACCTCGTGCAATCTGTTTTTCCTTTCGTTTATTGTTCCAAATCTCGGAACAAGAATTCTAATTTCCATTCCCCGTTCCTGCATCACCTGTGGAATTCGCCTTATAAAATCGGCTACCTCGGAGGTTTGTAGGAAAGGATTTATTTCACTTGCTGCATAGAGGATTCGAAGTTTTGACATATTTAGATTTATGAGGTGCTAAAATCAGAAATGCAAAATTATACAAATTTTAGGCAATATTCAATAAACAACCTAGCATTGCTGCGTGAAATAAACATTCAAGTGGCCAATTGATGGGTAGCTGACACCCTACTAAGTACTTGAATTTTACACCTATTACCATGAATACAACAGGAGAAAATAAAACTGTAAAATACTATGTAAGATCTTGGAGAAAAGAGGAAAAGACGATTGGTTTTGTCCCAACCATGGGTGCACTGCATGAAGGGCATCTGGATTTGGTGAGAAAAGCCAGAGAAACCTGCGATAAAGTTGTGGTCAGCATTTTTGTAAATCCATTGCAATTTAACAACCCGACCGATCTTGAAAAATATCCAAGAAACCTGGAGTCTGATGTTGAAATGCTGGTGAAAGAAAATGTGGATTTGATCTATGCCCCTCTGCCAATGGAATTTTATCCTACACCGCCCAATGTATCTCTGGATTTTGGAAAAGTCTCCTCCGTGCTGGAAGGAGAGATGCGACCTGGACATTTTTCCGGGGTTGGAATCGTGGTGGCAAGGTTGTTTCATATTGTCGAACCCCACAAAGCCTTCTTTGGGGCCAAAGACCTTCAGCAGGTTGCCGTAATAAGAAATCTGATAAACGACCTGGGTTTTGACATTGAATTGGTCAGGTGCCCCACAAAAAGGGAAACCAGTGGGTTGGCATTGTCTTCGAGGAATAAAAGATTATCAGAATCCGGAAAAAAAACTGCAGCCGAAATATTTGCAGGTTTACAATTGGCTATGGCTGGGTTGGAGGAATTTGGATTTGAGGAAGCAAAAAAATTGGCCCGTCAACATTTGGAAAAGTACCCGGAAATAAAAACTGAATACCTGGAATGGGTAAACCCGGAAAACATGGAAATCCTTTCTTCAACCAGCCAGCAAAAAAATCCTGCGATTTGTATTGCCGCCTGGGTGGAAGGAATCAGGCTGATTGACAATCTTTTGAGTGAAAATTAGGTTGCTTTTTTATCATTCAGTAAAAATGAAAAGTTTGATAAAGGAATGATTCATTAAAATTGCATCCGGTTTTAGTGGTAAAAAATTCAATTGTCTGAAATTTTTAAATCCTTATTTATAATCAATATCATTACCACGAGGGTTAAACCTATACATGAAAGAACGTTTGGTTAATTTCCTTTTAACAGTTTATGGCATTCTATTAATGGCCTTTTTGGTCCTGGTAGAATTCTGTAAGTGGGTTTTATCCTTTTTTTCCATTCCCAAGCCAAAGCCAGCTACTCCAACCTATTACGCCAAAGTCCTTTGGAGAAATTTTGCTTTGATTATTTTTTTCATCTGGTTTTATTTTCAAGCCGTTGAAGTAAATCTGTTTTGGTTGTTTGGGAAAAGTCCTGGCCTTGCTGATTTGGAAAAGCCTAAAATGGCACTTGCCTCAGAAGTTTATTCAGCAGATGGAGTTTTACTGGGAAAATATTACCGGGAAAACAGAAGTCCGACAGAATACAAATCGATTTCGCCCTTTGTGGTGAAGGCCCTACTCGCTACCGAGGACATTACCTTCACAGAACATACCGGTGTTGACCTTGGTGCTACAATAGGGATTGTTTACTATCTGATAAAGGGCGACAAGAGGGGTGGAAGCACAATCACACAGCAACTGGCTAAAAATTTATACAAAACCCGAAAAAAGGAAAACCTTAAAGGCGTTTTAAGTTATATCCCCGGCCTGAAAACTTTGGTTGAAAAAACCAAGGAATGGATAACAGCCACAAAATTGGAAAGAAACTATACCAAGGAGGAAATATTAACCATGTATCTCAATACGGTTGACTTTGGGTCCAATTCGTATGGAATCAGAACCGCGGCTCAAACATTTTTTAAGACCACTCCGGGCAGATTAAAAATTGAAGAAGCGGCTGTTTTGGTTGGAATGCTTAAAGCCACCACAACCTATAACCCAAAGAAAAACTATGAAAAGTCTTTGAAAAGGAGAAATACGGTATTGGCCCAAATGCGCAAATACAATTTCATTTCCTCCCTTGAATTTGATTCTTTGTCTAGTCTTCCAATTAAATTAAATTACACACAAGAGCCTCATCCTGATGGAGTTTTAGATTATTATGGAAGCTATCTTACCAAAGTCCTTACCGAATGGGCAGACAGCAATGACCATGATATTTATACAGATGGATTAAAAATATATCTGACCATTGACACCCGGTTTCAAAAACATGCGGAAGATGCCTTGCACCAACACATGCGGTCTTTGCAAAAAAGGTTTGATGACCACTGGCGGGGTCAAAATCCATGGAGAGACGAAAGGCATAATGAAATACCTGGTTTTATTGAGCAAATGGCCCAAAGGACCGAAACTTATAAAAGCTTGAAAAGACGATTTGGTGAAAATGCTGATTCTATCAACAAATACCTGAATCTACCCAAAAAGATGGTGCTTTTTTCATGGAGAGGGCCAGATACGGTAATGATGAGTACAATAGATTCGCTTAAGTATTGTAAAAAAATTCTTCATGCCGGATTCATGGTCATGGATCCATTTCGGGGACAGATTAAAGCCTGGATAGGAGGAATTGACTATAAATTTTTTAAATACGACCATGTAGAACAATCTGTGCGTCAACCTGGTAGTACTTTTAAACCCTTTGTTTATGGGGCGGCAATGGAAAACGGTTATAACCCTTGTTCAAGGATACAAGACAGGTATGTCAAGTATGAATATGATGAAGATTCTGCCGGGGTAAAAGTTCATAAAACATGGGCCCCAACCAATGCAACAGGTTATTTTACAGGAACCAACATGACGCTGAGGTTTGCGATGGGAAGATCAATAAACTCTGTGGCTGCCCAGCTAACCAATCTGCTTGGAGCCCAAAAAGTGGCAGATTTTGCACACAAATGTGGTATATCAAGTCCGCTAAAAGCCACTCCATCTATTGGGTTGGGAAGCAACGATGTTTCTGTTTTTGAAATGGTAGGGGCTTATGGCTCATTTTTGAACAATGGCTTTTGGAATGAACCAATGATTGTTGGCAGAATTGAAGACCACAACAGGAACCTCATCCGAAATTTTACACCCAAAACGCAAAAAGTTATGAGTGAAGAAGCTGCATACAAAATGGTGCATATGTTGAAAGGAACTTTACAGGAACCGGGAGGAACAGCTCAGGCCCTTTTCAGCTTTAATATTTTTTATGGCAACGAGATGGGTGGAAAAACCGGCACTTCTTCCAACCAATCTGATGGGTGGTTTATGGGATTGACCAAGGATTTGGTAGGTGGCATTTGGGTTGGAGCAGAAGAACGATGCATCCACTTCCGGTCTTTGAGGGCAGGCGAAGGGTCCAAAACAGCTTTGCCCATTTTTGGTTTGTTCATGGAAAAAGTTTACCGGGATAAATCGCTTGGAATAAGGGTTGGCTTTTTCCCTAAAAAGAAATACCCATTGGCTTATTGTCCTACCCGGATTCCCAAAAAAGATACAAGCTCCGCTGCCCCTGTCGAACCAGGACCACCAGAGCCTGAAGAACTGGAATTGGAATAAAAATTTTTTAACAAATTGAATTTCGAGTGGGGTTTTCTAGCAATTTTACACCATGAATTTTCCGACCAAGCTTGTTGAAGATGTGGTAACAGAAATCTCCAAATTACCTGGAATAGGGAAAAAAACTGCCATGAGGCTTGCATTGCATCTGTTAAAGGCAGACGAAATGACGAGCATTGACCTTGCCTCAGCGATTGTGAATTTTAGAACAAAAACCCGGTTTTGTCAAAGTTGTCACCACATTTCTGAATCGGAACTTTGCAGCATTTGCTCCAACTCCAAACGAGATTCCAGTGTGATTTGTGTTGTGGAAGACAGCAGGGATGTTTTGGCTATCGAAGACACATTGCAATACAATGGTTTATACCATGTTCTGGGCGGCGTCATTTCACCCATGTCTGGAATTGGACCTGAGGAATTAAACATCCCAAAACTGCTGGAAAGAGCATCCCACGAAAGTGTAAAAGAAATTATTTTGGCTTTGAGTCCCAATATGGAAGGGGACACAACAGCTTTTTATTTAAGCAAAAGACTTGTAGACAAACAAGTTAGCATTTCTTCCATAGCCCGTGGAATTCCTGTGGGTGGAGAATTGGAATATACCGATTCTATAACACTTGGCAGGAGCATAATGAAAAGAACAATTTACCAATAACACAAAATGAAGCCATTACTGATTTTACTTTCCATTATTTTCATTTTTTCCTCCTGTAAGGTAAACTGGGAGGAAAGTGAAAAAAACAAAATACTCAACGATTGTCGCCTGGCAGCAGAAAAGTATGGGTTTACAGATCCTGAAAAACATTGCGATTGTGTTTTAAGAAGCATCATTAACCGATATCCCAATCCCAACCAGATGGAGAATATGGAAATGGGTGAGTTTGGAGAAATCGTATCAGAATGCCAGGGAAGAGAAATAGGTACCAGGATAATATGGCCAGAAAAAACGCAAAAAGCTTTCTTAGATTCTTGTAATACCATGGCCGCAAGCCAGAAAAAAAACAATCCTGATATGTATTGCAAATGCGTTTTAACTGAAATCATCAGAAGGTATCCAACAGATGATAGCATTGCTGGTTTAAAACCTGCTGAAATGTTGGAAATTGGGATTAGTTGCGAAAACTGATCGCAAAAACGGTTTACAAAATTGACTTCATTCTGTCCCTATCCTAAAAGAAAACCCACATGGATGTGGGCAAGAATTGGAATTCTGTAGAGCAATCCATGTCCTTACTCGTATCTTTGCCCCATGAATTACATCTCGGCAGAGAATCTTAAAAAATCGCTCAACCACAAAGTTTTACTAAATAATGTCACTTTTGGACTCAACCATGGAGATAAAGTAGCTTTAGTTGGCCCAAATGGAACAGGAAAATCTACACTTCTTAAAATTCTTGCTGGAAAAGAAACTTTAGATTCAGGAATTGTTTCCACCAGGCGAGACATCCGGGTTGGATTTCAGGACCAGCAAAGCCAACTGGAAGACCATTTGTCGGTATTTGAAAACCTTTTTCATGCCAGCCACCCAACGGTTGGAAAAATTTTGGAGTACGATTTTCTGCTGGAGAAAAAACATCTGAATGAAAAAGATGAAATCAAGCTTCAAAGGCTAACTGAGGAGTTAACTCAATTAAATGCCTGGGATTTTGAAGCAAAAATCAATGAAATTTTAGGAAAACTCCACCTTCAGGGAATGGAAGACCAGATTGCCGGAACGCTTTCCGGTGGTCAGAAAAAACGGGTTGCCATGGCAAGGGTCCTACTGATGGAGCCTGAAATTCTGATACTCGATGAGCCCACCAACCATTTGGACATGGAGGCTATTGAATGGCTGGAGGGTTTGATTTCCAGGCGTTTCCATACAATTTTGATGGTTACCCATGATAGATATTTTATGGATAGAGTTTGCAACCAAATTGTGGAATTGCAGCAAGGTGACCTAACCCGATATAAAGGTGGCTATTCATATTATCTGGAAAAAAGAACCGAAAATCAGGAAATCAGAAACTCAGAAATAGACAAAGCCCAAAACAGATATCGCAGGGAATTGGAGTGGATAAGAAAGCAGCCAAAGGCCAGGGGGACCAAAGCTAAGTATAGAATTGATGCTTTTGAAGAAACCAAAGAGGCTGCTTTTTCAAAGGTGGCAGAAACCAACCTCCAACTTTCTGTAAAGCAAGTTCGGCAGGGAGGAAAGGTCATAAATCTGAAAAAGGTAAATTTTCACTTGGGTGGAAAACACTTGCTTAAAGATTTTACCCACCTTTTTTCGCCTGGAGAAAGAGTAGGAATAATCGGACCAAACGGGGTTGGAAAATCCAGTTTTATCCGATTGCTTACAGGGGAAAATATTCCAACAACCGGAGATATTGACCGGGGTGAAAACACCAAAATCGGGTATTACAGTCAGGAATTTGATGAGCTGAAGCCCGAGAAAAAAATCATCGAGATGGTGAGTGAAGTAGCCGATGTGATTGAAATGGCCAACGGTTCAAAAATAACAGCCAGCCAGTTTTTAAATCAGTTTCACTTTCCGCCGCCAGCCCAGCAACAAAAAATCGGAAACCTGAGTGGAGGTGAAAAGCGAAGGGTTCAATTGATGATGACCCTTCTTAAAAATCCAAATTTTCTCATTCTCGATGAACCGAGCAACGATTTTGACATCAACACACTTCACGTAATGGAAGAGTTTTTGCAGGATTTTCCAGGTACATTGTTGATTGTGAGCCACGACCGTTTTTTATTGGACAAACTTGCAACCCATCTTTTTGTGTTTGAAGGTGAGGGTGTTGTGAGCGATTTTCCAGGTAATTATTCCCAATGGAAATGGGCACAGGAAGAGAAAGCTGAAAAACTACAGGAAGAAAAGCAGGCAAAGAATAAAAAGGAAATTGCAAAGCCCGTTGTAGAAGAACCAAAGAAAAACGCTGGAATTAAGTTAAGCTTTAAGGAGCAAAAGGAATTGGAAGGCCTTGAAAAAGACCTGGAAAATCTGGAAATCAGTAAAAAAGAAATCGAAGACAAACTTGCAACAGGTGAAGTAACTGACCATCAGCAATTATTTCAATTGGGATTGGATTTGGGAAAAATCAATGACGCCCTTGATGGAAAAACGATGCGATGGCTGGAACTAAGCGAAAAACAAGGGTGATAAACCAATTTAATACTTTTTGAATTAACATGATAGCTCCCAAATTTATACTTGTTTCCGGATGTATCCTCGGGTTTTTATCTGTGGCACTAGGTGCATTTGGAGCCCATGCTTTTAAAGAAGTTTTAATAGCTTCCAATCGATTGGGCACGTATGAAACTGCTGTTCAATATCAAATGTATCATGCACTTGCTTTGGTGTTTACGGGTTTTATGGCATTGTATTTTCCCAAAACAGATTTTTCCTGGGTAGCGTTTAGTTTTCTATTTGGGACCATTATTTTTTCAGGTTCACTTTATATTTTGTGCGCTACCGGAATAAAATGGCTGGGTGCCATTACGCCAATTGGAGGATTGGGATTTTTGGCAGGATGGCTATTGCTGGCCATCAAAATCTGGAAGGAGTTTTAGTTTTTTGAACTCCAGGGGAAATGCACCTCTATTGCAGAAATTGCATTATTCAACCTCTCTATTCCAAAACCCGAAACCAAATGAAAATCTGAGTCCAAAGTTTTAAGCTCTTCTAAATACCATTCTTTAAAAAACTCCCGCTTTTCCGGATGTTCCCGAAGCGGGTCAGGCGCCCAGGGCAAATCTATGTCAGGCATTAAAATCAAATCATAATGCCTGGTTTTCAATTCATTTAAAATCCACTCAGGGCAATTTCCATAGGCATTTTGCATCCAGATTTTTATCACCAGAAGGTTGGTGTCGCAAAAAAGAAAATTGTTTGCCCGCATTTCCATTTTGTCTTCTTCAACCAATTGAAGCCTTGCGATTTCTTCTACGTCTCGCTGGGAATATGGTGCCTTCAGGTTTTCTAGATAGGACCTTGCCACTTCCGGAACCCAAACAGTATTATAATGATAGGCTAAGGCCTGAGCCAGGTCACTTTTTCCGGTTGACTCCGGGCCAACTATGGCTATTTTTTTAAAATTCAACGATGGACTGGAATTATGCTGATTTTCTAAATACAGCATCTTCAAGCTTGCTCACCCGCTGGTCAAGAAGGACAATTTTTTCAATCTCATCTGCCAGGCGCATTACCGAAACCCGAAGTTCACCAATGCCCAGATTGTTTTTTACCATTTGCTTTTCGAGATTTTCAAGCCTCTGATTGGTTTGCTCTTGTTCTTTTCGCATTGCATTCATTTCGCCACGCATTCCTTTTTGCTCATCCAGCATTTCTGCCATAATCTCAATAAGCCTGTCTATTCCTTCCATTTTCGTTGGATTTAAATTCTAATGGTAAAGTTAGCGGATTTTTAGTTTTCAGATTTCATTTTTCTACCCCAATTGTAATAGCCCCAAACCGACATAATTAACAAAACTGAAAAGTACCCAAAGAAAAACCAAAGGTCTTTTGTGAGATACAATCCAATGGAAACGATGTTGATTAGTCCCCAAAGCAACCAGTTTTCAATATATTTTCTTGCCAGCCAAATTTGGGCCACAAGGCTAAAAGAAGCCAATCCCGAATCAATCCATGGGAAATCTGCCGTTGTTTTTGTTTTAAGAAAATAGCCAATAACCAAACTGAGGAAAAATCCACTTAAAATACTAATTGCCAATTCTTTATTGTTGATTCTGGATATTTTAACAGAGGATTCCTTTTCCTTATTTAAAGTCCATTTCCACCAACCATAAATCCCTGAAACGGAATAAAAAATCTGAAGACCAAACTCTGCAAACAATCTGGAATCGAAATAAACGAGTCCAGCCAGAATTACAGATATTATTCCAATGGGCCAACCAAGAATATGTGGTTTTGCGTTTAGCCAAACGCCTAAAATACCAAGTATGGCTGATATGAGTTCAATGAATTGAATGGCAGTTATATCCACCTACAAATTTTTGGTTTTATTCACAATTGAAATGTATTCGTTTGTCTGAATTGACTAACATTGCTGTTCAATTTTCAATTCATGTTAGCTAAGGTTTTTGGTTCGGCAGTTCAAGGAGTTAAGGCTTTTCCGGTTACCATTGAGGTGAGCGTTGGACAAGGCAAAGATATGTACATTGTTGGCTTGCCAGATGCTGCAGTCAAAGAAAGTTCCCATCGGGTAGAATCGGCAATCAAGGAAGCCAGATTTCAAATGCCAAGGCAAAAAGTAGTGGTCAATCTTGCGCCTGCCGATATTAAAAAGGAAGGTTCTTCTTACGATTTGCCTATTGCATTGGGTGTTTTAGCGGCTTCTGGCCAAATCCTTGCGCCAAATCTGGAACAATACATCATCATGGGTGAACTTTCTTTGGATGGAAGTTTGCGTCCGATCAAAGGTGTTTTACCCATAGCGATTGAGGCTCGGGGGAAATACAAAGGATTTATTCTCCCCAAAGAAAACGCAAACGAAGCAGCGATTGTGGCTGGTCTGGATGTGATTGGCGTAGAAAGCCTGATGGAAGCCATTGATTTTCTGGAAGATAGAGTTTGGATAGAGCCATTGGAAAGAGATACCAGAGAGTTATTCTTCTCGCAAATCAACAACTACGATGCTGATTTTTCCCATGTTCAAGGGCAGGAAAATATCAAACGGGCTTTGGAAATTGCCGCAGCTGGTGGGCATAATGTCATCATGATTGGACCTCCGGGAGCTGGAAAAACCATGCTGGCCAAACGATTGCCGTCCATTTTACCGCCACTGGATTTGCGGGAAGCATTGGAAACCACCAAAATACATTCCGTAGCTGGAAAACTAAGCAAGCTTGAAGGATTAATCACAACCCGCCCATTTCGGGCTCCGCATCACACCATTTCCGATGTGGCGCTGGTGGGTGGAGGCAATATTCCCCAGCCGGGTGAAATTTCTCTGGCCCACAATGGTGTTTTGTTTTTGGATGAATTGCCGGAGTTTCAACGTTCTGTTTTGGAAGTTTTGCGCCAACCTTTAGAGGAGAGGCACATTGCGATTTCAAGGGCAAGGTTTACCGTTGATTTTCCTGCCAGTTTTATGCTCATCGCCAGCATGAACCCTTGTCCCTGTGGCTATTACAACCATCCCGACAAAGAATGTGTTTGCCCTCCGGGTGCTGTTCAACGGTATTTAAATAAAATCTCCGGTCCTCTTTTGGACAGAATAGATTTACATGTAGAAGTTACGCCGGTTTCATTTGAAAAAATTGCCAATCAACAGCGAAACGAATCTTCTGAAAGCATCCGTGAACGGGTAATCAAGGCAAGGGAAGTTCAAACCAAACGCTTTGAAGGAAAAGAAAGTATTTTTTCCAATGCCATGATGCCAAGCCCAATGGTAAATGAAATATGCCAGATAAATGAAGCCGGGAAAAATCTGTTAAAAACTGCAATGGAAAGGTTGGGTCTTTCGGCCAGAGCATATGACCGGATTTTGAAGGTGAGCAGGACCATAGCCGACCTGGCTGGAACGCAAGAAATCAGAACCGAACATTTGGCTGAAGCCATCCAATATAGAAGTTTGGATAGAGAAAACTGGGCGGGATAATCCTCTTTGTCGGTTGAATTTCACAAGTTAATTTATCCACAATCTATACTGTTTAATGTGAAGCAACTTTTAAAAAAATTGCCTTATAAGCATTTCTGTATATTTTGCCCGAAAATTTGAATCCCCTCAAAATAATTCTACAAGGTTTATGAAAATATTGGAACTAAGGGCCATGCGTGGACCCAATTATTGGTCTATCCGCCGACACAAGCTAATTGTTATGCGTTTGGATATTGAGGAAATGGAGGAAAAACCAAGCAATGAAATCCCTGGTTTTGCAGAAAGACTTGAAGCCATGTTTCCGAGCATGTATGTACATGAATGTAGCGAAAATGTGCCTGGCGGATTTTTTCTTCGTGTGAGAGAAGGTACCTGGATGGGACACATTGTTGAGCATGTGGCTTTGGAAATTCAGACCCTTGCCGGAATGAATGTTGGATTTGGAAGGACAAGGAGCACCTCTGAAAAAGGAGTGTACAATGTTGTCTTTGCTTATATGGAAGAAAAGGTTGGCATGTATGTAGCAAAAGTTGCTGTAGATGTGGTTCAGGCATTGATTGATGGCAACACTTATGATTTAACTTCGGACATCCAGAAAATGCGTGAAATCCGTGAAGATGAACGTCTTGGACCATCTACAGGAAGCATCGTGGATGAAGCAGCCGGGAGAGATATTCCATTTATCAGATTGAATCGCCATAGTTTGGTTCAATTGGGATTTGGAATCAACCAGAAGAGAATTCAAGCCACGATGTCAAGCCAAACCAGCAGCATCGCTGTTGAAATTGCCTGCGACAAAGAGGAAACCAAAAATCTATTGGATGCGGCCAATATCCCGGTGGCCAAAGGAATGACGGTTTATGATGAGGAGGACCTTGAGGCGGTTATTCGAAAAGTAGGATATCCATTGGTAGCAAAACCAGTAAATGGAAACCACGGAAAAGGTGCAACCATAGGGATAAAAAATTGGGAAGAAGCCGTAGTTGCCTTACAGGCTGCAAAAAAATATTCAAGGGCAGTTATCGTAGAACGGTTTATCACAGGCTATGACTACCGACTATTGGTCATCAATCATAAATTTATTGCAGCTGCAAAGAGAACACCGGCTGCGGTTATCGGAGATGGAAAATCAACTATACAAGAACTTATTGACCTTGTAAACACCGACCCAAGAAGAGGATATGGCCATGAAAAAGTATTGACTTCAATAAAAGTTGATGACATGACCATGAATATTCTCGCAGAAAAGGAGCTGACACTGGAATCTGTTTTACCCGCTGGAAAAGAAGTTTGGTTAAAGTCAACAGCCAATTTAAGTACCGGAGGAACAGCAGATGATGTTACCGATTTGGTTCACCCCGAAAACGTATTTATGGCTGAGCGAATTTCCAGAATAATTGGTTTGGATATTTGCGGAATCGATATAATGACACCTGATATTTCCATTCCTGTGGCAGAAGCGGGAGGCGCAATACTGGAAGTCAATGCAGCTCCTGGATTCAGAATGCATATTGCACCGACAGGAGGCTTACCTCGCAATGTTGCTGAACCAGTGATAGATATGCTCTTTCCTCCTGGAAAATCGGCCCGAATTCCTATTATTTCCATCACCGGAACAAATGGAAAAACCACTACAACCCGATTGATGGCTCATGTTGTAAAAAGTATGGGATATAGGGTTGGATTCACAACCACCGATGGAATTTATATTCAAAACATCATGGTTGAAAAAGGAGATTGCACCGGACCGAAAAGTGCAGAATTTGTATTGAAAGACCCTACAGTTGAATTCGCAGTTTTGGAAACTGCAAGAGGAGGGATACTTAGATCCGGCCTTGGCTTCAGCAAATGTGACATCGGTATTGTAACCAATATTGCAGCTGACCATCTGGGTTTAAAGGACATTATGACTCTGGAAGATCTGGCCAGAGTTAAAGCCGTGGTTCCAGAAAGTGTGAGGCCTGGCGGTTATGCAATCTTAAATGCGGATGATGACCAGGTGTATGCCATGCGAAAAGGTCTGGATTGTAAATTGGCGTTGTTCAGTATGGATGAAAATAATCCAAGAATTAAAGAACACTGCGAAGCTGGCGGACTGGCAGCGATTGCTGAAAATGGGTTTATTACAATTTCTAAAGGCACCTGGAAAATAAGGGTGGGAAAAATCGTTAACATCCCATTGACTTTTGCTGGAAAGGCAATTTTTATGATTCAGAATATCTTGCCCGTTGTGATGGCAAGTTATCTCAGAGGCTTTAGCATTGAAGATATAAAAGCAGCACTTGAAACTTTCATCCCTTCACATGCCCAAACTCCCGGAAGGATGAATGTATTTAATTTTCAGAAGTTTACTGTAATCATCGATTATGCGCATAATCCTGCTGGCTTACAAGCACTTGGTAAATTTCTTGAAAAGGTAGACGATTCTCCAAAAGTAGGGATTATCACGGGTGTTGGAGACAGAAGAGATGAAGATATTAAAGCTTTGGGTTCGATTTCTGCAGGAATTTTTGATGAAATTATTATCCGGCAGGACAAACATTTGCGTGGTCGGCAGGATACTGATATAGTAGAATTACTTGAACAAGGAATCAGGGAAATAAACCAAACCATTCCGGTAAAAGTGATTTTCAAGGAAGTAGAAGCAATCGAATTCGCGATAAAAAATGCCAAACCAGGCAGCTATATTGTGGTTTGTTCTGATGTTGTTGCACAGGCTGTTGATGCAGTAATGAGGCTAAGAGAAGAAGAGGCCAAAGTAGAAATTCGTCCTGAAGACATTCCAAACATCCGATAATTAACAGAATTCCGTCAAAACCAGGTATTCGTATTAACATCTGGTTTTGACTTTCCATTTTCTTTAATTTTAAATTCCCAGGTATTTGGTCTATGTGGATTACAAAAAAGCAATTCAGAGGAGTTTGGTATTTAGGGATTTTGATTATGGCTGTAGCCGCTGCTATTCAACTACTTAATCATCATTTTTTATCAAAGAACATCCAAAGGTCTGAGGTTTCAGATTCTTTGCTATTGGATTCTTTGTTGGTTGAAATAAAACTAAGGCAGGAATTAGAAAAAGAAAATTTCAGAAATACAACCCAAAAAGAGAACTCATTTGAAACGAAGTCTCCTGAAGAATTAATCCTAAATCTTCATCCTTTCGATCCCAACACCATAAGCCGACCAGAGTGGCTGGCAATGAACCTTCCGGAAAAGGTATTTAATGGCCTGGAAAGATACCGGTCAAAAGGTGGAAGAATTAAAAAACCAGAGGCCATTTTAAAGTTGTACAACCTGGATGAAACCATAGGAAAGCAATTAATTCCCTTCATTAAATTGGATTCATCCTTATACTCAAAACCAAAAATCGAGTTAAAAAAATTTAAGGCATTTCCGGAAAAGCCAAAATACAAACCTTTTGACCTCAATCAGGCGGATACCACCCAATTAATGTCAGTTTATGGAATTGGAAGAGGGATTGCCAATAGAATGATTCGGCACAGGAATTCACTTGGAGGTTTTATTTCCAAAAAATATGTTTACGATGTTTTTGGCCTTGACTCTTCCGTTGTTGAGGAGTTGTTTTTAAAAGCCTATATCTCTGAGAATCCGGATATAACAAAGACCAAAATCAACACTTTGTCCGAAGAGGAACTTGCAAAGAATCCATATATAAGGAAAGGTTTTGCACGGATTATTGTAAAATACAGGAATCAACATGGTCCTTTTAAAAAACCGGAAGACCTCCTGGAAATAAAAATTCTTACTCCGGATTGGCTTGAAAAATTGAAACCCTATCTCGAATTTTAAACCAAAATCAATATTAGGGGAAAACCAACTTGCCACCCGGAAATTGAAATGACCCTTTGGTTTAGGTTCGTCAAAAGGATAGTTGTAGTTTTGCAACCAGAATATGGAAAATCAAGCCGAGGCCAGCGGCAAATTATACGATAGCAAAACGCTTAAAAGGCTTTTCCCATTTATTAAACCCTACAAGGGCTCCTTTTTCTTTCTTGTTTTTTTAACGCTGGTTTTAGGATTTCTGGCACCGCTTCGTCCAATCCTGATTCAGTTCACACTAGACAATCATGTAGCCAATGGAAATTGGAAAGGCCTTCAAAGCATGATAATCTGGATGTTTTTTCTTTTAATAACCCAGGCAATTGGCACCTATTATCAAACTTATTTAAGTACATGGATAGGGCAAACCATTATAAAAGATATCCGGATAAAACTATATGAACATATTCTTAGCCTGAAGGTCCGCTTTTTTGACAACACCCAAATTGGAAGGCTGGTAACCCGTAACATCTCAGACATTGAAACCATTGCCGATGTTTTTAGTGAAGGCCTTGCCGCCATGGCAGGAGATGTATTGCAATTGGTTTTCATTCTTGCATACATGCTTTACATTGATTGGAAGCTTACTCTGGTTAGTTTGTCCATGTTGCCATTTCTTTTGTTTAGTACTTATATTTTTAAGGAAAGAATTAAAGTTACTTTTAATGAAGTAAGGTCGGCCGTTGCCAATCTAAATTCCTTTGTTCAGGAACATATCACAGGCATGAGCATTGTTCAGATTTTCGGAGCCGAAGATCAGGAAATGAAAAAATTTAAAGAGATCAATGCGGAGCATCGGCAGGCCAATATTCGATCTGTACTGTATTATTCCATTTATTTTCCTGTAGCAGAGGTGATATCTGCCATCGGAACGGGACTTTTGGTTTGGTATGGCACGCAAGGCGCTATTAAAGATGAGGTTACACTGGGAATGCTTACTGCTTTCATTATGTACATCGCCATGTTTTTCCGACCCATCCGGACCATAGCCGATAGGTTTAATACCCTTCAATTGGGCCTTGTTAGTACCGAAAGAATCTTAAAACTACTCGATAACAAGGACCAGGTCAAAGATGAAGGTCAAATTGGAGACGCAGTGCTGAAAGGAGATGTAAAATTTGAAAACATCTGGTTTGCTTATAAAGAAGAACAATTTGTCCTTAAAAATATTTCCTTTGAGGCCAAAGCTGGAGAAACCATCGCTTTGGTTGGAGCTACAGGTTCTGGAAAATCTTCGACAATCAATTTGCTCACAAGATTTTATGAGTATCAGAAGGGTCAAATATGGTTGGATGGCCAAAAGCTTGAAAACTACACACTTGGCTTTTTAAGAAAACACATTGGGCTTGTATTGCAAGATGTTTTCCTGTTTAATGGTAGCATACGGGACAACATCAGCCTGGGCAGCAAAGATATTACGGATGCTCAAATCAAAAATGCAGCGGATTTGGTTGGTGCAACAAAATTTATTGAAAATCTGCCCGGTGGCTTTGAATATGAGGTCATGGAGCGGGGAAATACACTTTCTGTTGGACAGAGACAGCTAATTTCATTTGTTCGGGCAATGGTTTACAATCCTCAAATCCTTATTTTGGATGAGGCAACAAGCTCAGTTGATTCAGAAACCGAAGAATTGATCCAGCAAGCCGTTGAAAAAATAATGACCGGAAGAACTTCAATTGTCATTGCCCACAGGTTATCAACTATCCAAAAAGCAAACCAGATTTTGGTCATGGAAAAAGGTGAAATTCTTGAAAGAGGCACCCATGAAAGCCTTTTATCAAAAGGAGAAGCCTATAGCCAACTGTATGAGATTCAATATAAATCTGCACTAACCTAAACTAAATGTTAATACAATTTCATATTCCTGAGAAAACAGTCTTTTTTTACAACTCAAATTAAAATTTCAAATGGCCGGAAAACCCTTGATGGTTGGAATAACAGGTGGAAGTGCTTCTGGAAAAACTCTTTTTATCAAAAGACTGGTAGATTCATTTTCGACAAAGGAAGTTTGCTTATTGTCGCAGGATAATTACTACCATGACAGGCACTTACAGCCAAAAGACGGAAAAGGAGTAGAAAATTTTGACCTGCCGGAAAGCATTGACCACATTAATTTTATTAAGGATGTTCAGGCCCTGCATAGAGGTGAATCTGTTCATAAAAAAGAGTATACCTTCAATAATCCAAACATTGTCCCTAAAATGCTTCAATTTGACCCGGCTCCGGTTATCGTTGTAGAAGGCATTTTTGTTTTTTACTTCCCGGAAATTCGTGAACAACTGGATCTCAAGCTATTTATTGATGCCGAAGAGCACATCAAATTAAAAAGAAGAATAAAAAGAGATGGTCAGGAGCGGGGATATGATATGGATGATGTTTTGTACCGATACGAAAATCATGTCGCACCAACCTATGATCGGTATATCCGACCCTTCAAGACAGAGGCTGACATAATCATTCCAAACAACCATAGTTTTGATAAAGCAATGGAAGTAATTGTTACTTTTTTGAAACAAAAAATAGCCATCGGAACCTGATAAAAAACAGAATTACCTGTTTT
>JAIXQU010000166.1 GCA_027485575.1 Cytophagaceae bacterium | reverse complement strand
GTTTGGTTGTCAATTGATACTGATTAGCCAATTGTTAAAATAAAGAAGGGTAAGATTGGAATACAAAAATAAACTAATCCTCAATCTTTTTAGAGATTGACCAATTGCCTTTTTTTCTGCTTACCTCTATTTCAGAACCTTTGGAAAACACCTGACCATCTTGTTCAGCAAAAATTTTCATGGCCATTTCATGCTGGTTTTGGGTGGCTTCTTTGTCATTCACTTCCAAATGTTTGTGGTCTAATTCCAGAGAAAAATTTTGCTGGTTACCTATCAATCCTTCCTTTGTTAAGTATTCCAGTAGTGCCGCAATAAATGGGTCTTCACCAGGAGCACTTTCCTCAACTCCTCCTTGTATTGTGACTTTTCTTTCTTCTGTAATCGTGGTTTTCGTTTTAGAATTACCAGAATTTGGAGCATTTTTAGCAGCAGGTGGTAAGGGCGGAAGAGGTGGGAGAGGGGGAAGTTCTGCATTTTCATTGGTTTTGGAACTGTTGTTTTGAATCGTTCTGATTTCAACCTTTTTGACCATTTTTTTTCTTTTTGCAGAATCGCCCATACTGGCCTGAATCAAAGGAGAATCTTTCTCCATTTCAGTGGGACCAGATTTTTTTTCGGCAAGCGGTTTTTCTGGATTGCCATTTTGTGGCAAAACAGGAGAAAAGGACTGGCTGGCATACCAGATGGCGATGCAAGCTGTGGAAGTAGCAAACAACATAGGAATTATTATTTTAAAGTGTAAATATTTGATTGTCAATTTAAAAGCTCCAAAAAGAGATAGGACAGAAACAGATGAAACAGCTGCAATTTGGGCCACTTCCTCAAAACTTATCGACTCAGGCATTTCCCTGAGCTCATTCAGAGCCTCTTCTATTGAATACTTTTTCATAAAGCCATAAATAAAGAGTAAAGCAAGAGGGCGGATTTTTTTGGAGATAATTCTGATATATCATCTTGCAGTATTTGCTTTAGTTTTTGTCTGGAGCGGCTTAATCGAGTTTTGATGGCAGACGCTGTTTCCTGCTGAATTTCAGCAATTTCCTTTATAGTAAAACCTGATATTTCATATAAAATAACACCTTCTTTTTCCTTTTCAGAGAGCTTTTCCAAAGCAAGGTGTAGCAAATGCAGGTCATAAGCCAATTCCGGATTTTGGGTTTTAGATTCCATTTTTTTAATGGCTTCCTTTTCTAAATCCAACCTTGTTTGCCTTTGCATTTTCCTCAATTGTGATTTGATCAGGTTTGACGCCGTGCCAATCATAAATGCTGGAAGTGATTCCTTTTTTTGGAATTGTTCCCATTTTTGAAGTACAACCAGAATGGTTTCCTGAACCAAATCTTTTGATTCCATAATCCCATAAGAAACTGAATCACAGTATTTTACAAACCGTTTATGCATCGGTTTGTAAGCAGCCAAAAATTCCTGATGAGGCTTTATGTTCATTTCTCTTTGTACAAAGTATTACCATAGTGGCGAAAGATTGTCATTTGGTTACAATGAAATTTTAATCTTTTAGTAACCCTTTGATAGTCAATTGAAAATTAAAAAAATATAATTTTCTTTTCCTGGTTTTTAAATTTTCTCAAAAAAAAACGAATTACATTTGCTCCCGACTTAGGGGTGCCGAAAAGGCTGAGATCATACCCGTTGAACCTGATCCAGGTAATGCTGGCGAAGGGAAAGGATTTTTCTTCCAAATGCCATTCAAATGGACAATTTGGCCTGTAGTCAAATATTTTTATACTACCAAGGTTAAAGAAAAATCATGTTTAAAAGATTAAAATCTCAAATTTTTTGTGTCCTTCTTTTCATTTCGTCGGTTCCATTGGTTTATGGTCAATTGACTTTAAAAGGAAAAATAAAGGATGTTTCCACAGGGATTTATCTGGAAGCCGTTTTTATTGGAATAGAAGGCACAGGAAAGCAGGTTATTTCCAGCCAGGAAGGCCAGTATGAATTCTCTAATTTAAAATCCGGAAATTATGTTCTGAAGGCCAATTTGGTAGGGTATTTTCCTTTTTCAGAAAAAATTAGTCTGAAGGCTGATCAGGAATTTGAAATCAATCTTCAGCCAAAAAATTCGATTTCGGATGAAATTATCGTGAAGGCCACCCGAAGTAATGCCCTCGACCCGACAACAAGCACCATGATTGACAAAGAAGATATCGCAAAAGTGAATCTTGGTCAGGACATTCCAATCCTGTTACAAATGACCCCTTCGGTGGTAAGTACCTCAGATGCAGGAGGCGGAGTGGGATATACCGGCATTTCCATACGTGGAAGCGATGCAACAAGAATCAATGTAACCATGAATGGAATTCCCGTAAACGATGCCGAATCACATGGTTTATTTTGGGTGAACATGCCCGATTTTGCTTCTTCGGTAAGCAATCTTCAGATTCAAAGAGGTGTTGGAACCTCCACCAATGGATCTGCGGCATTTGGGGCTAGTCTTAATTTTCAAACAAGTACTTTAAGAAGGGAAGCTTATGCCGAAACCAATAACTCATTTGGGTCCTTCAATACGCTGAAAAACAATGTATTGCTTGGAACAGGTTTGATTAATGGAAAATGGGCAATTGATGCAAGGCTTTCAGGAATATCTTCTGATGGTTTTATAGACAGGGGAAATTCAGACCTGAAAAGTAGCTACATATCAGGTGGTTATTATGGAAAAAAGAGTATTCTTAAATTCAATATGATTTCCGGATCTGAAAAAACCTACCAGGCCTGGAATGGAATTCCGGAGGCCCGATTGAGGGGAAATAGCGTGGAATTGCTGGATTATATTTCAAGAAACTTTTTAACATCTTCAGATTCTTCCTTGTTGGTGAATTCTAATCCGAGGACCTACAATTCATTCACTTATAAAAATCAAACAGACAATTATAAGCAAAATCACTATCAGCTTTTTTATAGTTATGACATTGGGAAAAATTGGTTTTTAAATACCGCATTGCACTATACCAGAGGTAGGGGATATTATGAAGAATTTAAGGTTGGTCAATCCTATTTGGACTATGGCATCCAGCAACCCATTATTGGAGGAGATACTTTACAAACAACAGATTTGATTAGACAGCGCTGGCTGGACAATCATTTTTTTGGAACGACATATTCAATTCAATACCAAAAGGAAAAAGTAAATTTCACCTTTGGCGGCTCTGCAAACCAATACATTGGGGACCATTTTGGATACATAGTCTGGGCAAAAGCATCTACTTTAAAGGACAATACTTTCAGATATTATTTTAACAATGCCCGGAAAACGGATGTTTCCAATTACGCCAAAATAGGATATCAACTTACACCTGCCCTTAGGTTATATGGCGATCTTCAGTTGAGGTATATTTATTATAGTTTTTTGGGATTTGACCAAAATCTGAATTCTACAACCCAATCTGTAAATTTCATTTTTTTTAATCCCAAAGCCGGTTTGACCTACCAATTGTCAACCCACCAAAATGTATATCTTTCATATGCAAGGTCAGAGAGAGAGCCCGTCAGAGATGATTTCGTAAATTCCAGTCCACAGAGCCGACCAAAATCTGAGGTTCTTCATAACCTTGAGGCTGGCTGGCGATTTGAAAAAAATAAGGTCAGGTCCGCCATTAACTTTTATGGGATGTTTTACAGGAATCAGCTTGTGCTTACAGGTCAGATCAATGACGTCGGGGCATATATCAGAAGCAATGTAAGTGAAAGCTACCGTACCGGAATTGAAATGGATATAGTCTATAAAATTCTACCTGAAATTCAAATTTCCGGGAACCTGGCTTTGAGCAGAAACATCATTGCCAACTTCAACTATTTTATAGATGACTATGACAATGAAACGGGTGAGCAAAAAAAAGAAGGATTAAAAAATACGCCCATCGCTTTTACACCCAATTTCATTTCAGCATCTGAGCTATCATGGAACCCGGTCAAAAATCTTGAGGCGGGCTTGATGGCAAAATTTGTAGGCAGGTCCTTTTTGGACAATACAGGGTCTCAAAACAAATCCTTAAATCCCTACCAATTTTTGAATTTCCGGGCGTCTTACCGATTGTATCTTCCCTTCATAAAAGAAGCATCTATTCAGGTTTTGGTGAACAATTTACTAGATTCAAAATATGAAACAAATGGATATACATTTGGTTATATTTCTGGTGGCCAGCGCATTACTGAAAATTTTTATTATCCTCAGGCTGGCAGGAATTTTTTAGTTGGGGTTTCTGTTAAGCTATAGGTTATTGTTTTTTTCCTTTTGGTCAATCTGGAATAAGCCTGCTGTTTTGGTTTCCAATCTATGGCGACACTGGCTTGTTTTTTTTCAAATCTTTCTTTACAACATGGAAACTTTGACTAAGTGAAATCAATCTTTCCTTATAAAACAGTCCTTTCCTTCCTTTTCACTATTTTTGCGAGCCCGTAGATAAGCCATCTATGGGTTTATTTTGAAAAAGCTTCAAGCATGAGTGTTTATCCCCAACTGTCAAATCCTGATTTTTATAAAATATCTGAAGAAATACTAACCTGGTGGAAGGAAAACCAGATTTTTGAGGAATCTATTTCCAGTCGGGAAGGTCAGGAAACCTTTACTTTTTATGAAGGCCCACCTTCTGCAAATGGAACGCCTGGAATCCACCATGTTATGGCCAGGACCATTAAGGATATTTTTTGCCGGTATCAAACTTTGAAGGGAAAGCAGGTAAAACGAAAAGGAGGTTGGGATACCCATGGTTTGCCAATTGAACTTCAGGTTGAAAAGGAATTGGGCATCACCAAAGATGACATCGGAAAGAAAATTTCAGTTGAAGAATACAACCAGAAATGCCGCGAGGCGGTAATGAAATTTACCGACCAATGGAACCAACTTACCGAAATGATGGGGTATTGGGTAGACCTTGGAGACCCATACATTACCTATAAAAACGATTATATTGAATCACTTTGGTTCCTGCTTAAGAAGCTGTATGACAAAGGTTTGCTATACAAGGGGTATACAATTCAGCCTTATTCTCCAGCTGCTGGAACAGGGTTAAGTTCTCATGAACTGAATCAACCAGGGACGTACAAAGAGGTCAAGGACACGTCCATTGTGGCGCAGTTTAAGGTGAAGAAAAACGAGAAATCAAATTTCTTATTCCAAAAAACAGAAAATGAAGCATTCGTCCTTGCCTGGACCACCACGCCTTGGACGCTTCCTTCCAATTCGGCCTTGACCGTTGGAAAAAACATTGATTATCAGTTAATTGAAACTTTTAATCCCTACACCTATTTGCCAATTTCAGTTATTTGCGCCAGAGATAGAGTATCATCTTATTTTCCTGAAAATGGAAAAGATGGTGACTTTTCTGCTTACAAACCGGCGGATAAAATGATTCCCTGGAAAGTGGTTTCAGATTGTAAAGGTTCTGATTTGGAAGGAATTGAATACGAGCAACTCATGCCTTATGTGCAGCCAATTGAACCTGCTTTTCGGGTAATATTGGGCGATTTTGTTACCACAGAAGATGGAACAGGGGTTGTGCACACGGCTCCAACTTTTGGTGCCGACGATTTCAGGGTTGCCCAGCAAAATGGCATTCCACCAATCATGGTTTCCGGAGAAGATGGAAAGCCGATACCTTTGGTCAACAAGCAAGGTCGATTTGTAAAAGAGGTTAAGGACTATGCACTGGAGCCCGTTAAGGAGCAATATTTGACCGATGCTGAAAAGCAATCTGATAGAATAAAACAAGGAAGAGACAAATATCTTTCTGTAGATGAGCGCATTGGAATTCAATTAAAAACTGAAAACAAGGCATTTAATGTACAAAAATTTGATCACCCCTATCCGCATTGCTGGAGAACGGACAAGCCTGTTTTGTACTATCCGTTAGACAGCTGGTTTATCAGAACCACTGCCGTAAAGGACAAAATGATAGCCCTTAACAAGCAAATCAACTGGAAACCGGAAAGTACAGGAACCGGAAGATTTGGAAACTGGCTTGAAAATCTCGTAGATTGGAATTTAAGCAGGAGCCGATATTGGGGAACGCCATTGCCAATTTGGAGAACCGAAGATGGAAAGGAAGAAATTTGCATTGGTTCTGTAGCGCAGCTGGTTGAGCTTGTTCGACAAGCAAATAAGAGTGGAAAGCTAAATGAGGCACAAACTACTAAAAATGAGGAGTTTCTACTGTTAGCAGAACCTCACCCTAAATCCCTCTCCGGAGGAGAGGGACTTGAAATACATGATGGCAATGTTCCCCTCTCCTCCGGAGAGGGGCTAGGGGTGAGGTCAGAATACCAGGAACCAAGAACCTGGCTCAAATTTATAGCTACCACTGGTCCAAAAACATGGAATAACCTAAAAGGATTTGCAAGAGATAATCGAAAGAATCCAACTGAAGCAGAAGAAGTTCTATGGCAGACTGTTAGAAATCAAGCACTCGGCGTAAAATTTCGGCGACAGCACGCTATTTTAGACTTTATTGTTGATTTTGTTTCTATTCCATTAAAATTAGTTATTGAAATTGATGGGGAATATCATTTAGATCCCTATTTTAAAGAGTACGATCAACTTAGAACTGAATTTTTAAATGCAAATGGTTTTGAAGTGATTCGGTTCACAAATGAAGAAGTACTTCAAGACCTGAATAAAGTTAAGGGCACTATTATTCAAAAACTTAAGAAGTCAGCAGGTCAAGACAATGTAGAGTTGGATTCCATTCTTCCTTTGCCACGGAATAGGGATGAAGTTAAGGTTGAACTTGACCTTCACCGGCCATTTGTAGACCATATCGTATTGGTTTCTCCGACTGGAAAGCCAATGAATAGAGAAGCTGACCTCATTGACGTTTGGTTTGATTCAGGTGCTATGCCATATGCCCAATGGCATTATCCATTTGAAAATCAGGAGGTTTTCCATAAAAACTTCCCTGCTGATTTTATTTCAGAGGGCGTTGACCAGACCCGGGGCTGGTTTTTCACCCTCCACGCAATTTCAGCAATGCTGAGTGATGATGCTGAAATCAACAATGAACTTTCACCTGCCTTTTTAAATGTGGTTTCCACTGGTTTGGTTCTGGACAAGAACGGTGAAAAGATGTCGAAGCGAACAGGCAATGTTATCAATCCATTTGAAGCCATTCAAAAGTATGGACCAGATCCTGTGCGTTGGTACATGATCACAAACTCAAATCCATGGGACAACCTTAAGTTCAACCTCGATGGAATTACAGAAATAAGAAACAAGTTTTTTGGAACGCTTTCCAATACCTATAATTTCTTTGCGCTTTATGCCAACATTGATGGATATAAAGTGCAGGAAAACAATCGCTTGCCCTACTCTTCTTTAACTGAGATTGACCGTTGGGTGCTTTCTAAACTGAATTCCCTGGTGGAAGAAGTAGATGGCTACTATGCAGAATACGAGCCGACAAAAGCAGGAAGAGCGATTCAGGATTTTGTTTGTGACCATCTCTCCAATTGGTATGTGCGCCTGGGCAGAAAACGTTTCTGGAGAGGTGAAATGACTGAGAACAAGCAAGCCGCCTATGAAACTTTGCAACATTGTTTATTAACGGTAAGTAAGTTGATGTCACCCATCGCACCTTTTTTTGGTGAGTGGTTATATAAGGCCATGATGGATGTATCTGATGAAGTTAAATCAGTTCACTTGGCATATTTTCCGAAATCCGATAAAGCCGCAATTAATCCGGGGCTTGATGCGGCAATGGGTCTGGCTCAGCGAACTTCCTCATTGGTGCATTCTTTGCGCAAAAACCACAAACTGAAGGTTCGACAACCCTTGGGTAGAATGCTTGTGCCCGTAGTTTCCAAGGAATTCAGAGCCAATCTGGAAAAAGTAGAGGATTTGATTCTTTCTGAAGTCAATATCAAAAAGCTTGAATACATTGAAGATACGGCTGGCCTGGTAGAAAAATCTGCCAAACCGAATTTTAAAAAGTTGGGTAAATCACTCGGACCGAAACTAAAGGCGTTTGGGGATTTGGTTGCAGGTTTGACTCAAAATCAAATCAATCAATATGAAAAAACCGGAAGTCTCGAGGTTGATTTGGATGGGCAAAAAATGACGTTGGTGGCTGAAGATCTTGAAGTCCGTTCAGAAAGTATCCCAGGCTGGGTGGTTGCCAATGATCAGGAAATCACGGTCGCATTAGACCTTGCCATTTCTGATGAACTTCGAATGGAAGGCATTGCCCGGGATGTGGTCAATCGGGTTCAAAACCAAAGGAAAGACATGGGATTGGAAGTGATGGACCGGATAAAAATAAGGTTTGAGAAAGCAAACAACGATTTGATAACCAAAGCACTTGAAGCTAATCGGGAATATATTTGTATAGAAACCCAAGCCAATTCACTTGAAATTGTGGAGATTTCAGGTTTGGACCAGATATTGGAATTGGATGAACTTTCAGTTAACTTTGATATCGTTAAATCTTAAAGCGATGGTAAAAACAAGATTGATTCCAAATTCAAGAACTGTAAGCTTTGAAGTTCCGCAATCTTATGTTGGAAAAGAACTAGAAATTTTGGCATATTCAAGTTCAGATTTAATAGAGGAAAATAGAAACGAGGAGCCAAATGGTAAAAAACTTTTGAAATATATTGGCAATATTTCTCCGGAAAGGGCAGATGAAATGCAAGCTTATGTAAAGCAGGCAAGATCAGAATGGGACAGGGATATTTATTAGATTCAAATGTAATTATTGATCTGATTGGCAAAAAATTACCAATACAAACGATCAACGTTATCGGAGAAAATTTCATGCTTTCAAGTGATGTTTCAAGAATTGAAGTTCTGGGATTTTCAAACTCTATCGAGGAAGAAGAAAGTTTTATTTCTTTTTTTTCCGATTTGAAAATTCTATCTTTAGATGAAGCGGTAATTCAAAAATCAATTCAAATCCGAAAACAAAAAAGGATAAAGCTTGGCGATGCTATCATTGCTGCCACAGCACTTGTACACAATTTAAAATTGATAACTCGAAATGTTGTCGACTTCAATGGTATTGATGATCTGGAACTTATCAATTCATTTCCTCAATAAATTCAAACCATTGGATGTGAATTTGTGTTTTGAATAGGTAATCATTTATAATTCATCTTTCATAACTCATAATTATTTTTAATGCAAACTACTCCCGTCGTTCCTTATGCCAGTTCAACCGCTTCCAAGAAGGAGCAGGTTGCTACAATGTTTGACAATATTTCCTGGCGTTATGATCTGCTGAACAGACTTTTATCTTTTGGTATAGATATCTGGTGGCGAAAAAAAGCCATCGCTCAATTGAAACCAAATCACCCAAAGTTCATTCTTGACATTGCTACCGGAACTGGCGATCTAGCCATTGAAGCACTCAGTTTAAACCCAGACAAAATAATTGGGGTGGATATCAGTGAGGGTATGTTAAGTTTTGGGAGAAAGAAGTTGGTAGAAAAAAATCTGCAGCACAAAATTGAATTATGTTTGGGAGACTCAGAAAAATTACTTTTCCCAAATAACCATTTTGATGCTGTTATGGTCAGCTTTGGGGTTCGTAATTTCCAGGACCTTGAATTGGGTTTATCAGAAATCCTGAGGGTTTTGAAACCAAACGGACAAATCATGATCCTTGAGTTTTCAAAACCTAAAAACCTTATAATTAAGGGATTATATGGATTTTACAATAGAACCTTTTTGCCTCTGGTTGGAAATTTACTTTCAAAGGATTCTTCAGCCTACACATATCTGCCTGAATCTGTTCTGGCATTTCCGGAAGGGAGCGATTTTGTAAAAATACTCACATCAATCGGTTTCAAAAATACAAAGGCCTTACCTTTAACTTTTGGAATTAGCTCGGTTTACACAGGTTTCAAATAAAATCTGTGATTCTGCGTTATAACAACCCGTGAAGATAAACTACACAAAACTTGTCTGTTTAAATTTTTATGTAATTCTACTTTTTGTGGCTGGTAATTGCTTTGCCCAGTCTCAGAACCAATTTCAAAGGTCTGGTAGCGAAGATTCCAAAACAGTAAAGAGAAAGGGCCAAAATCTCGTGGCCTACGATGATAAATTACTTCACTACGGATTTTTTCTTGCATTGAACCGTTCCGGTTTTCGGTCAAGGGCTTCTTCCTTTTTCAATGCCCAGGTTTTAGATTCAACCATTAAGCCATACGACAAACTTCTTGCCATTAATCCACAGGCTTCTTTGGGTTTCACTACCGGTTTTATTCTGAATGTCAGAATCTTTGACCTTTTGGATGTCAGGGTTTTACCAACAGTTTCTTTTTACCAAAGATTTGTCAGTTTCAGATTCGAAAATGATTCTGTTGTTACAGAACTCAAGCAATCCACCTTCAGTTTTCTGGAATTGCCTATTTTAATGAAGTTTAAATCTCAAAGGCGAAACAATACCAGGATGTATATGATTGCGGGTATTAAGCCCGGGATTGAGGTTGGCTCCAAAAAAGGTGAAATACAGGAAGACAGACTAAGGTCCACAACTTTTGACTTTAATTTTGAGTATGGTTTTGGCTTTGATTTTTATTATCCGCTTTTCAAATTTTCACCTGAAATCAGGTTTTCGCACGGTTTTTCTAATCTAAGGAATCGAGATCCAAACATTTATTCAAAAAGCATCAATAAGATGTTTACCCACACCATTACAGTCTATTTCAATTTTGAATAGATATTATTGGAGATTCAAAAGTCTCTTGGCCGCTTCCTTAAGCGTTTCTTCCTTCTTCGCGATACAAACCCGCAAAACTTTATGGTCTGTTTCATCCTGATAAAATGCAGAAACCGGAATAAGCGCTACTCCTATCTTTTCAACCAAATCCAAAGCAACTTTTCTGGAATTGATTCCTAGCGCTTCCGGAAAGGTAAAACACTGAAAATAAGAGCCTTTACTTGGTAAAGGTTTTAATATGCTACCTTCCATTTCTCTGGCAAAATAATCCCGTTTTGCCTGAAAAACGGAGGGCAATTGCAGATAGGTTTCCGGATTTGAAAGATATTCAGCCATGGCAACCTGCATGGGTGTATTTACCGCGAATACATTGAACTGGTGGTGGTTGCGAAACTCTTTCGTTAAATAGGCTGGAGCTACCGTATAACCGATTTTCCAACCAGTACAGTGGCAAACCTTGCCCAATGAAAAAGCGACAAACGACCGGTCAAAAAGCTCCGGATGTGCCAAAATGCTGTGGTGTTTCTCACCATCAAAAACAATGTGCTCATACACCTCGTCACTCAAAATAATGATTTGTGTTCCTCTGGTTATATTTTTCAATTCCTCCAAATCCTGTAAGCCGAGCAATGTTCCTGTTGGATTGTTAGGAGAATTAACCATAATCATCCTGGTTCTGGGATTCACTTTTTCCCGCACTTTTTCCCAGGGAATAGAATAATCCGGAAAGTTGAGCGAGATAGCCACCGGTTTTGCACCCATTACTTTGATATTGGGTACATAGCTGTCAAAGCAAGGCTCAAAATAAATAACCTCATCGCCTTCCCTCAAAACCGATGTCAAGGCATTCGAAATGGCATATGTGCCACCAGATGTTATGGTTATTTCTGTTTCAGAATCAATTGGGTTCCCATACAAGGTGTTGATTTTCTGCGCCAGAACTTCTCTAAGACCCTGAAATCCAAAGGTGTGTGCATATTGGTTGTGCCCGTTTCGCATGGCTTTTTCTACCAAATCAATAAGCTGCGGATCCATTCCAAAATCAGGAAAACCTTGTCCAAGATTGATGGCTTTGTGTTGGTTGGCCAGCTGGCTCATGGTCGTAAAAATCGTCGTTGGCAGATTGGGGAGTTTGCTTTGAATATCAACTTTTGGCATAAAAAAGGCAGAATTGTCCTGCGATTTACAACCTGTTTTGATATGTCAAAATGTTTCCATTCCATTAGCTTTAATTTTCATTCGTTTTTCAAGGGATAAAACCGTACTTTTGCGTCCATTTTTGGATAAAGTCGCTGATTTACAGAGACTCCGTTTTAAACCATGGATAAAAATCAGGCCACCGGCCTCGTACTCATTTTTGGAATACTGTTTGTGTATTTCACCTTTTTTGCTCCAGAGCCATCTCAATTGCCTCAAAACAAAAAAGCAAGAATTGTTAAAGTTGATTCAACAAAACCAAAATCTACCGAATCACAGGTTGCCCTGAAAGCGCTTGAAAAATTAGGGATTTCTGATTCTGGGTTGGTGGTCGATACAGCTCCGGTATTTCTGGAAAACGCGGATATTAAATTGGCCATTTCTCCTATTGGAGCCAGAATTAAATCCGTAGAACTTAAAAACTACAAAACCTGGGATGCAAAACCACTTTTACTCATTTCTGATGGCCGGTTTGCACAGAATTTAATTCTTCCGGTTGCAGGCAAGTCGCTTAACATCAGTCAGCTTCCATATTCCTCCGAGCAGAAATCTGTAAAAATCGACAAGGATTCAGGCAGTTTTTCTTTCGTTTGCAACATTCCGGGTGGAGGAAAAATAGAACAAAAATTCACCTTGCCTGCAAAAGGCTACACGGTTAAATATGCAGTAAATACTGCCGGATTGCAGCTTTCGGATAAAGCCCAGGCTGAACTATCTTATGTGTTCAATGCCAATCAGTTAGAAAAAGACATACTTCAGAACCGAACCACCACCTGCATCAACTATTTTCAGGATGTCGAAGGTTTCAGCAATTTGACTGAAACATCAATGACTGAGGAAAAGGCAGAAATCAACAATCCGGTTAAGTGGTTTTCCTTCAAACAGAAGTTTTTCAACACGGGTCTAATCTCTAATTATGGATTCTCTAACCTCAAAATCAAGCAAATAACAAACGAAGCCGACACCACTTCCGTCAAAAATATGGAAGCTTCTTTTGGAGTGCCAATGGTGAACCAAACGCTTGGTTTCAAATGGTATTTCGGTCCAAATGATTTCAGGACGCTAAAAGCTGTAACACCCGATTATGACAAAAACGTATATCTGGGTTGGCCGGTTATCAACTTGGTTAACAGGTTCATAACGGTCAATGTGTTCTATTGGCTGGAAGGTGTAGTTTCAAATTATGGCATCATCATCATCATACTTGTCTTGTTGATTAAGCTTTTGCTTTTGCCTCTCTCTTACAAGTCCTACATCTCCATGGCCAAAATGAAGGTCTTAAAACCTGAGTTGGATGAAATTAAAGCCCGAACCGGAGATGACATGCAAAAGGCCCAGGCAGAGCAGATGAAATTGTATCAGCAAGTGGGCATCAATCCGCTAAGTGGCTGTATTCCTCTGCTTTTGCAAATGCCCATTTTGCTTGCCATGTTCAACTTTTTCCCCAACGCCATCGAGCTCCGACAGGAAAGTTTCTGGTGGGCACCCGATTTAAGCACCTACGATTCCATCGCCACCCTGCCATTCAAACTTCCGGGCTATGGCGACCATGTAAGTCTTTTCACCATATTGATGACAGCTTCTACTTTGGTGCTCACCTGGTACAACAACCAAACCAGCACTGTGGCCGGCCCGATGCAATCCATGAGCTACATCATGCCGGTTGTTTTCATGTTCATTTTGAATTCATTGCCAGCTGGTCTTAGTTTTTACTACTTGGTTTCAAACGTAGTAAGTATTGTGCAACAGCAGGTTATCAAACGATTTGTGGATGAAGACCAGCTCCGGGTAAAACTTGAGGCCAACAAAGTAAAAAATGCAACCAAGAAAAAATCTGGTTTTGCTGCCCGTTTGGAAGAAGCCATGCGCATGGCCCAGGATGCCCAAAAGGAAAAAGACAAAAACAAAAAGGGGAAATAAACCCCGTTTTTTCTAACGACAATTTGTTTTAATCAAGGCGGCTTATCAGGCTGTTTGCTTCTATCTTTTTAGGATTTTTACTTTGCAAAAGCCAAAGTAAAAATCCTAAAAAGGATATCCGCTGCCATCCTGGCCGCAATCCTTATCAAACATTTTATTAAAAATTAATGTTCCTATAATTATGCAAACCGTTAAATCCATTATTGAAAATCTCAAAATGCTGACTCACCCGGAAGGTGGCTATTTTGCTGAGCATTATCGTTCTTCAGAAAGTTTTTCACCAGCTGGTTTTGATGGACAAAGATCTTATGCCACCAGCATATATTTCCTTTTGGAAAAAGGTCAGTTTTCGGCCTTGCATAAAATTAAGTCCGATGAAATCTGGCATTTTTATCTGGGTGATCCCTTGGAAATTATTGAAATAGAACCAAATGGCAACCTAATAAAAACCAAATTGGGTCAGAATATTACCAATGGCGAGGTGCTTTCTTACGTGGTAAAAGCGGGAAACTGGTTTGGCAGCAGGCCTTTGGAAGGAAGTGATTTTTCATTGGTTGGCTGTACTGTGAGCCCTGGTTTTGATTTCTCAGACTTCGAAATGCCATCAAAGGCATATTTCCAGAATATTTTCCCACAGCATAAAAATTTGCTTGAAGAAATGTGCCGGTAAATTTTGGATCTTCTTTGGAGCAAAAAAGTACATTATCCCAAAATCAGGATTGATGCATTTTCTCAATATTTTTTCCAAAACCATACAAGTGAATGCTATTTAGCACTTCCCATAAAATATTGAATTAAATACCTTTCATTTTTGGCATTGTATAAAAGTGCATTCGAATTCTGAATTGCTATTCCACTAAAAAGACGGAATAGCAACGATTAATTTTAACTAAGAAAAAAAAATAAAAGTTTTTTTTCTTGTCAAAGTATAATCCGGAATACGCATACAGCTTTTTTTTCTTTCCTATTTCTTGGTTTTATACCAAACATATAAATGAAAAATCAATTTGATTTGGAAAATAGTATCTTTTCCAGTTACTTTTGCATATTCCAAAGAATCAATATTTCTGTCTCAGAGTTTCACATCTCTGGTCTACCCTACAAGTCTATGAAAAAACGAATACTTTTTCGCAAATCCCATTTTCCATTTTCCATTCCAACCTTACTGTTTTTCAGCTTTTTGCTTTTTGCTGGCAGTCAGGCGTTTGGAGTTACAAAAACCTCCACAGGAGCCACATGGAACACGGCTGGCAACTGGAGTCCAGCCGGAGTACCCATTGCAGGAGATGATGTTATCATCAATACGGCGATGACGCTGGATATTAATACAGTAAGTTTAAATTCGCTAACTGTAAATACCACAAGATCGTTAAATTTAGCTGGTTTCAACATTACTGTTACAGGGACTACCAATATCAGTGGGTCTCTAACAGATAACACCAATGCTGGGTCCAACCGTTTTGATGGTATGGTTACAATTAACTCAGGAGGGGTTTTTAGCACGACGAATAATTCGCCCTATGAATTTAGAGGAGGCATTACCAATGATGGGACTTGCTCACTAGCCGGTACAGGGGTAAAAACATTTTCCACAAACAGCCAAACTCTGGCAGGAGCGGCAGCAATTTCACTTGGTGTTGTAACCATTAATGCCTCAATAACGATTACCAACAACAATACTGGCACAACAACCCTTAACGGCACAACCACCATAAATGGGACTTTGGCCGATGGAAACGATGGAGGAAGCAATGTTTTTTCCGGGGCTGTAACCATTGCCGCCGGAGGAACTTTAAGTACAAGTAATAATTCAAACTATTCCTTTGCCGGTGGAATTGCAACGGCCGGGACTTTCAATTTAACCGGAACAGGAACCATTACACTTTCCGCAACTCAAACAATAAGTGGGTCTGGAAACATTCTCATTCCAAATCTTACCATAAGTGCTGGAACTACGACCTGGAGTAATACGGGAACGTTAACCAACACGGGAACGTCCAGTCTCTCTGGAAGTTTGACCATTACAGCTGTTGCCGGTGGATTAAAGCGATTTGATGGATTGGTAACCATAGCGGCAGGAACATTTTCTGTCAGTAATACAGCCCCAATGGAGTTTAGAGGAGGAATTGATGCAACTGGAATCTTTAACCAAACTGGTGCAGGTGCCTTAAGCTTCACCACCAATAACCAAACCATTTCGGGTGCTGGTGCTACCACATTTCAAAACCTTTCCATTTCTTCAGGAATTACCATTACAAACAGCAATACTGCAGCATTTACTGTAACTACTACCTCCACTATTAATGGAGCACTTGCCTTTTCGGGAGCTACAGGACTGAAATTATTTACGGGACTTCCTACCATTTCTGGAACCGGATCCCTAACCTCTTCGGGAAATGCACCTTTTGAGTTTAGAGCAGGAATTACCAACAATGGAACCTTTTCCATTTCTGGAACCGGTGTCACTACTTTTTCGACTACTGCAAGCCAAACCATCCAGGGAAATGCACTCACATTTGGTCCGGTTACTGTAAATACGGGGATTACCGTTTCAACTTCAGGAACTATACCGGTTACGATAAACGGAAATTTAGTTCTCACAGGGAGCATCAATTTTACAGGTGCAGGTACAACAACATTAAATGCATCTACGTGCAGCGGCGCAGGAAGTTCGACCGTTCAAAACCTGGTTTTGAACGGTACCACGATCAGCCAGACAGGAACTTTTACTGTTCTGGGGACAACCACTTCGACAGGTACTTCCCCTATAACAGCAACTGCTGGTTTGAAACAATTTCGGGGATTGGTGACGGTAACGTCAGGAACTTTTTCCGTAAGTGGTAATGCCCCATTGGAATTCAGGTCAGGAATCACCAACAACGGAACTTTTACGATTACCGGCACAGGTGGTTCTACCTTCTCAACAAACAGTCAGGTTCTTCAAGGTAATCTCTGCACCTTTAATGCGGTTACCGTTAATACGGGAATTACCCTTTCAACAACTGGGGCAGTACCAGTTACATTAAACGGAAACCTGATTGCCACGGGAACCCTGGATTTTACAGGTGCGGGTACCACTACTTTTGGCGCCGTTACGGCCAGTGGAGTTGGAAATATCACCGTTCAGACACTAAGCTTAAACGGTACCATCATCAGCCAGACAGGAGCGTTGACCGTTTTAGGTACCACCGCTTCTACAGGTGCATCTGCTATTTCTGCCACCGCTGGCTTAAAGAAATTTGTAGGTTTGGTTACGGTAACATCCGGAACCATGTCTTCTTCCAGTACTGCTCCTTTAGAGTTCCAGGCAGGAATCCTTGCGACAGGAGTTTTTAACCAGTCTGGGACAGGTATCGTCGCATTCACAGGAGTTCAAACCATATCCGGCGCTGGAACCGTTACTTTTACGGGGACTGCTACAGCTTCTGCTTCTTTGATTTTAGATAAATCAGCTGGAGCAATCGCTTTTGGTTCGACTCTTACGGTTGCAAATGACCTGACTCTTTCGAATGCCAGCTCCGCAACTGTGACGGGTGTAGGGCTAATCAGTGGAAATCTGATCATTAATTCGGGGTCTACTTTAAGTCCGGTCGGAAGTAATTTTACAGTTACCGGAACCACAGACATCACTGGTAGCTTTACCGATGCAACAGCCGCAGGGTTAAATCGCTTTGATGGATTGGTAACCCTTAATATAGGAGGTTCTTTTACCAATTCTTCCAATCCAGCTTATGAATTCAGAGGAGGGATTACCAATAATGGAACGTTTGCAATAACGGGTAGTGGTCTCACCACATTTTCTACTAATAATCAAATCCTTCAGGGAAATGCCCTTTCATTCGGTGCAACAACAGTGGCAACCGGAATTACAGTTTCGAGTTCCGGTGCAGTACCCGTTACCTTCAATGGTAATTTAACAACAACTGGAAACATTGATTTTACGGGTGCAGGTCTTACTTCGTTGGGAAATTTTACAGTGAGTGGAGGAGGCAATATTACCCTGCAGTCCCTGGCTATGACGCTTACCACCACCATTATCCAGACAGGAACATTTACCGTTTTAGGAACTACTTCTTCTACGGGAACAACCATTTCGGCTGTTGCCGGTGGATTAAAGCGATTTGATGGATTGGTAACTGTTTCATCCGGAATATTTTCCGTCAGCAGTACAGCTCCGCTGGAATTTGGTGGAGGAATTATAGCAACAGGAACCTTTAATCAAAGCGGTGCCGGAGCCGTTACCTTCACAGGAGCGCAAACGATTTCGGGAGCTGGCGCCGTTACTTTTACAGGTGCTGCCACCGCCAGTTCTGACCTTAACCTTTCCAAAACAGCTGGAACCGTTACATTTAATGCGGGCCTCGCAATAGGTGGAAATCTAAGTCTGGCAAACAGTACTACGGCTTTGACTCTGGCAGGGACTGCTAGTTCTTCAGTTACAGGTACATCTTCCATTGCCGGAACAATGACCTGCAGTACAACTGGTTCGATTAATCTAACGGGTGCCATTACGGTGACCGGAACGCTTAATACCAACAATTCAGCCTTTACGGCGGGTTCCACTCTTGATCTTTCGGGTACAGGGATCTTCTCTGATAATGCGAATGGCGGATCCAACATATTTACAGGACAGGTTACCATTGGTGCTGGCTGTTCCTTTTCATCAGCCAATAGTTCGCCTTTTGATTTCCGAAATGGCATTACCCATAACGGAACGACATTCAGTCTTACTGCCCCGACCGTTACCTTTTCTACCAACAACCAGGCTTTAAATGGCACATCCCCTTACACCATCAACACCATATCCATTGCCAACATCAGCCTAACCAACAACGGAACGCTCACCATTGCAAACTCATGCAACGGAACAACGGGTGGCTCAAACCTAACCAATGGGGTAAACGCAAACTTAACTTATACGGCAGGTGGCAGTTTTATCCCAACAGGTTCCCTTACAGCGAACGCCGGAGGAAATACGGTGACCTATTCTGCAGCAGCCGCCCAAAATATCCGTTCTACCTCGGGGTATTTTAACCTTAATACGGGTGGGAATAACACAAAGACCATCTTCCAGAATCTCGTTGTTTCCGGTGACTTAACCGTAGCAAACGGAACTACGTTTCAAGGGTCCACTTTTGACGTTACGACCAACAACCTCAACATTTCCGGGACCTTTTCTAAAAGTGGAACAGGGGCTATTTTGGTTTCAGGTTTAACTACACTTTCCGGGACAGGTACCATTTCGGGTATTACCTTAAATCCAACCTGGGAATTCAGAAACGGCATAACCCAAAACTCAAGTGGTGCATCCAACCTCAGTACAGGAACGACCTTGTTTTCAACCAACAATCAGGCCATCAATGGTTCCGGAGCCGGTGCCATAACATTTGGAGGTAATGTATTAATCGGCGATGGAATCACGGTAACGAATTCTAAATCAACCATCATCACAGGAAACCTGGACGGAACCACCGGAGGTGAACAATGGACAAACGCGAATGGGGCTGCTTTGACCTACGCCGGAACCAACACCCCTTTTAGCACAACCGGCTCCTTAGATGCCAGCGCTGCCACTAATATTGTTACGTATAATGGAACGACCCAAACCATCTTAAGTACCACCTACCACAACCTCACAATTTCAGGGACCAATGTGGTCAAAACCATTGGCGATTTTACCGTGAATGGCGATTTTATCCAAACAACCGGAACACTTACCAGCACGATTCCATCTACACAAACTTTTGCTTCAAACACTTCTCCAACTATTGTTTCGGTTTCCAATGGATCGTTTTACAACATGACGGTGAACAAATCCGGGGCCATTCTGAATCTGAACAGCACGACACTGAATGTTGCCAACAACCTCACAATAAATGCCGGCAGCCTGACCTACAACACAGGAGCCGCAAGAACAATTACGGTAACGGCAAATCTATCCGGGCTTGGTTCTATCAACATGTCGGCCAATGCCGGAAACGTATTAACCTTAAACGGATCCACGAATGCAATTTCGGGATTCACAACCGTTGCTGGTAATACCGTGAACTACAACAGAGCAGGAGACCAAACCGTTTTTGCATCTGCCAATTACAGGACATTAAATTTTGGAGGATCCGGAACAAAGTTATTAACCGGAAACACCTCGGTATCGGATACCATGCGGTTGACCGTTCCACTATTGGTTTCTTTAGGTTCTGCAAATTTAACGCTTAATGCCGGTGGAAGAATTAAAGCAGGAACAGTAAATACAAACGGTACTTTCAGTGTAAACCAAATGATTGTAACCAATGGTTCAGGATCTTTGATCATAAATGGAAATTCAGCAGCACAGTTAACTGGATTTTCATGGTCGTCAGCCTCAAAAAATTCAGGTATTTTCCCATTGGGATCAATCGGCTTTTATAGCCCTGCTACGATATCGGGTCTTTCAGCCACGGTTGCAGGTACGGGTTCCATATCCATGAAAGCCGTTCCGATAAAGCAACCCAATGTTCCATACTACAACAATGCTTTGGTAAAATATTGGGATATCTCTACCTCCAATCTATCAGCCATTGCAGCAAATATTTCTTTCATATTCAATGCGGGCGAAGTGATTGGTAGCGTAGGTGCTTATGAGCCAAGGGTTTGGAACGGATCTACGCTTGCACCTGTAACCGGGCCAAGTGCTCCTGGCTCTAATCCGTTCTCAACTACCGGAACTACATTTTTGACAGGTGCCTGGACGGCAATTGACCCAACTGTAAGAAATGCATTTTATTCCTATGTGACCGGTGATTGGAATACACCAGGTACCTGGACAACAGACCCTTCCGGAACTACATCCATTAATGGAGCTGTTCCAGGATTAGGTGATCAGGTATTTATCCTGAATGGAAGAACGGTAACCAATTCTGCTGCTGGTCTTTTTACCGGATCTTTGGACATTGAAAATGGAGCTGTTTTAGATCTGGGATCTACTACTGGACATAGTTTTGGTCCGATTTCTGGTTCAGGGTTATTGAGACAATCAACTGTAACCCTCCCAACGGCAAATTTCACAAACTTTACAGCCTCCTCCGGAGGAACATTTGAATATTATGACTTGCCATCCGGAGTGAATATCCTGAGTTCTGCACTTGCCAACTATAACAATTTAGTCATTACAAATTCCACCGGGTCAAATTTTTCGGTGGTTCAGGATCATAATATTACCATCAATGGTAATCTTTCTATGGCAAAGACAGGTGCTGGTACGGTAACCTTTACTTTAGGCAATTCGACCACAGCCAGAACTTTAAACATACTTGGAAATTTAACCGTTGCAACTGGCACTACCTTAAACGTAGGTTTATTTAATACCAATGCACATGTAATCAATCTTTCAGGAAATCTCACCAATTCAGGAACCATAACCCTGAATAACATCGGAGTTGCTTATGGCACACCTACCACTGGAGCAGCAACCATTAACTTCCTAGGAAGAAGTGCCAATACTACATTTACATGTAATTCCGGAAGTAGTTCCAAGTTCTATACTTTCGTAGTCAATAAGAATCTTGGCTACGAATTATTTTTGTCAGCTGCTTCTGGTGCCAGCCCCTTATTTTGGGCAAATGCAAACACTTTTGATGTGCTTGGAGGAACCTTCCATGTAGGATCCAATGTTACCATTCCAAGTATGGGAGATATTGGGGGCAATTACGATCTGGGAAGCGCCACTGCAGTTCCTACTCTTTGGGTAGATGGAGCCAATATTACTTTTAATGGTTCAAACTCCATTGTTTTGTATGGTACCTTACGGGTAACAGCAGGTTCGGTTGATTTAATGTCTGGGTCTGCCGGAACCATTACCATCCGGGATGAGGGACAGTTATTAATTGAAGGAGGAACCGTTTCGGCCAAACTTTTACGGACTTCCAATTTTACCCCTGTGCCCAGAGGATCTTACTTTCAGTCAGGGGGTACATTTAATCTGAACAATACAGCTGGGGGATGGGTGACGGATTTTGCCGTTTTCAACCTTGGGTACCCCGACAATGTTTTCAAAATGTCGGGAGGAACCATCAATATTACCCGCTCTGTGGCTGGTGGTACAACCTTGAACGGTGGAATATTAATCGCAAGTTCTCCAGATAATTTTGAAGTTACCGGCGGAACCGTAAACGTAACCATTACCCCTTCAGCCGCTTTTAATTTTGACATCTGTTCAACAGCCCCATTTTATAACCTGACCATTTCAAGAAATGCAGGGGCTGGAGGAACTGCCCGATTGAATGGAATGAATTGGTTTGGAGGAACTGCCTCAGCCCAGCCTTTGGTGGTTCTAAATAATTTCACCATTAATGGTACCAACGCTCCTGTGTTTGATGCCTTAAATTCAAATGTGACCGTGGGAGGAAATTTTACCATTAACTCCGGAGGTACATACCAATCCACTACGAACACAACCACCTTCAATGGGTCAGGAGCACAGACTTTTTCCGTCAGTGGATCTTTAGGGACGGGCTTAAGTTCCTGGCTTGTGAATAAACCAGGTAATACTTTAACACTTGCCGGAACCTTAACCCCGATTACAGTCAGAGCCAATGTAACCCTGACAGCCGGAACGCTTGCCGATGCAGGTAAGACAATCAATGTAGGAGGAAACATTGTAAACAACGGAACCCACAGCGGCACAGGAAAGATTGTATTAAACAGCAGTACAACAGGGCAAACCATTTCAGGAACAACAACTTCCATTTTTGGAAATCTGGATTTCTCAAATACCAACGGGGCGGCAGGATCTACACAGATTACCGTTTTCAGTAATCTTCAAATCAATGGAAACCTCGGGCTTACAACCGACCGGATCGCCAGCATTGGCAATAAACAAATCGTACTTTCGGAAAGCAGCAGCATAACCGGCTCCTTCTCCACCAATCGATTTATTAAAACAAATGGATTGCTTTCGGATGGGGGCATCAAAAAAACCTTTAGTTCAACGGCAGCCGTCACATTTCCCTTTGGATATGGAACCGTCTACAGTCCGGCAACCATTCAATTTTCATCTGCACCTACAACCTGGGGTGCCCTGGATGTGAGACCCGTTGGAACCAAACAATTGTATGTAACCAGCACCAGTTGTTTCGATTTGTACTGGAAAATTAAGACCAGCGGTTTCTCTGGAATACCAGCCAATTCGGTTAACTATACTTTTAATTATGGTACAGCCATATCCACAGGTTCCATCCTAACCTACATTCCGGCATATTACAATGATTTGGCCATTGCCTATACCACCATAAATGATGTTACTAAAGTTGACGAATCAAGCCAAAATATCTCGTTTACGGGTGTCAGCTATACAGATGGGGATTACACAGCTGGGGATCCTTCCGCTTTTGGCGTGGTTACTCCTTATTACTCAAGAATAAATGGAAATTGGAACACGCCTTCAACCTGGTCAAACATAGCATTTGGGGGAGCGGCCAGTGCCAGTATCCCTTCCTCAAATTCTCCTGTATTGATCGGTGATGGAGGTTCAAATAACCACACCGTAACAGTAACCACAAACGGAACGGTTTCCGGAAGTTTGATTGTTAATTCGGGCTCTATACTTGATTGTCAAACGACCACAGGTAATAATTTTGGCGCCATTCCTTATGCGACCGCAGGAGGTTCGGGTACCATCAGGATTTCTTCGGCCGTGTCTTCGGCGGTTTTTCCGGCAGGGGACTTTGGATTGTTTTTTCAGAGCACAGGAGGAAAGACGGAATATTACACAACGGGCTCACAGGATTTTGCTATCCCTTCGGTTACCGATGCACCAAATGTGATTTCAATTGATACCTATAAAGACCTTTTGATCAATCCGGGTGCATCCCGTTCGATCACTTTCCCCGATAAAGATTTATTGATTTATAATAATTTGGAAATCAATGGTTCCAGTACTGGAAAGGCTTTGCTTCCAAATGCCGCTTCCCGTAATCTGACCATCAATTTCGATTTGTTGGCAACCTCTGGCAGATTGGAATTCGGCGATGCCTTTGCCCAGACCCTGTATGTAAAGGACGACATCACCATCAACACCAACGGGGGCATTCAAACGGCAAATACAGGGGCTGTAACACACATCTTAAATTTGGATGGAAACTTTTTTAACGAAGGAGTCATTAGCTTTAATAATGCATCAAAAGCAACCCTTACTTTTCAGGGGCCGGGTTCCAAAGTATTTAATGGTTCCAATGCTGGTGCTTCTGTTTCCTTGAGCGGACTCGTTATCAACAAAGGAACGAGCTCGGCTACAGAGCTGGAAGTTAGCACCCTTGGAACTTTTTCTGCGCCTTCCAACAATTGGCTAAACCTTCAAAGTGGAAATTTGAAGTGGTCAAAATCAGGAAGCATTACATTAACAAATACCGCTGGATTTGATTTTACCATTCCATCTACCGGGGCCTTTACATTGAATAATTCAGGAGCTAATGTGTCCATAGCCGATGTAAATGCCGCTAATGCTGAATTAAAGCTCGTAGGTGATTTAACCATTTTGGCAGGCATAATCAACGTTGGAAACAGTGCTTTTAACCAAAGTAATGACCTGGAATACGCCAGCAATGGCATTCCGGAACTAACCATTTCGGGATCAGGTGCTTTGAATGTAAACGGCCAGATCCGAAGATCGATTTTTAGCCAGTTCGGTTCTTTGAAATATACCCAATCCGGAACAAGTACAGTGACAATCAGGGGTAAGTCAGGGTCCGCAAATCTCGACCGTGCCAAACTAGAAATTTTGAATTCGGGTTCCCAGTTTAACATGTCTGGCAATTCTACTTTGATTATTGATCGGGTGGGTGCTGCCAGCGGTTTGTTTAAAGACCTTTTCCTAGACCCATCTTCCAACTCTGTAACGGGTGGGGAAGTAAAAATCGGTACCAGTGCAACTACCGCTGCCATGAACTTTGTTGCTGATATTCAGGTTCCATTGAATAATCTTACCATAGACGGTACCACCACAAGTAAAAGTCTTACCCTGAACAATAATCCTTTGACGCTTCAGAATACACTTCGGATAGAAGGTGGGTCTTCTTTTATTGCAAACTCATTAAATGTAACTATTGGAGGTAATCTGGTAAACCAGAATCCTTTAGCTACAACCGGTGTAAATGCTGGGGGATATCAGGCAGGTAATTCCTCACAGGTAACTACTTTTTCAAGTTCCACAGCAAGTCAATCCATATCAGGGGTTTTGGGAAATCTCACCAACTTTGGGGTACTTACAATTCAAAATTCATTTTCTGGAGGTCAGATAACACTTGGGTCAAATACGAATTTGCAGGTAAATGGGAAGTTAAATCTGAACACGGGTACTTTCAATACCGGAGCAAACCTTTGCACCACTTTATTGGATGTAGTTAACAATAGTGGCCATACTTCTACCGGAACTGGCTTTCTGGTATTTGGGGGTAGCGTGAGCCAATCCATAGTGTCAGGAGCCACAGCCAATTTTGGAAGCATCAGGATTTCAAATTCAGCAGGGGTTGTGGCAGAATCTCCTGTTACTCTATCCGGAAATCTAAATATTGCGAATGGTATTTTCTACATCAATAACAATCTACTAAGCCTGGGTGCTTCAAGTGCGGTCACTGGCTTATTTTCAAGTTCCAATATGATTCGGGTAAATGGAGTTACAAGTGATGCGGGTGTTACGAAATCTTATCCCGCAAGTGCCCACGACTTTACTTTTCCTATAGGAGTTACATTGAAATATACTCCCGTTCGCTTCAATGTTACTTCAAACACTGTAGCAGGAACAATCACTTTAAAATCAGTAGATACCAGGCATCCAGCGACCACCGATCCAGACAATAAAGAACTGGAATATTATTGGAGAGTAAGTTCAACAGGTTTTAATGGAAGCACAGTTGTGACCCACACGTATTTTTACGAGCCATTGGATGTAGAAGGGAATGAAGCGAGCTATGTAACAGGCCGGTTTTTAACCAGCACCTGGGCACCAAATGCCGGAATAGCAAGTACAGTTGATGCCATTAACCACAAATCTACGCTCACAGGGGTCAATTACTTTGATGGTGATTTTACTGTTGGTGAAACCACAGAATTTGGAACTTTAAGCACGTTCTACAGCCGAAACGCAACCTTAGGAGGTAATTGGGACGATCCGAATTCCTGGTCAACCGATGCCACTCTGCAACATGCAGGTGCTGCTGCTTTCACATTTCCAAACTTCAACCAGGCTGTAATCTCAGCTGGCCATACAATTGATGTTACTGGAAATACAAGAAATGCTGTTTCAGTTGTTGTTAACGGAACGCTCAATCTTGGAAATACCATTGCCCATAACTTCGGAACTGTTTCCGGTACAGGTAGAATTCAGCAAACAGCAACGGCTACTAACCAGTATCTTTTTCCAGGTGGTGATTATTCGGCATTCATCACTTCCTCTGGCGGTACTTTCGAATTCGGAGGTACAACCAACGGCACTATCAGTACACAAAGCACTTATAACAATGTAGAACTCACAGGCTCTGCCACTAAGAATCTCCCAAATGCAAACATTACGGTCAATGGAAACCTCACGATCTCTCAGGGCGTCCTGACCAACCCAAACAATAAGAACGTTTCTCTGATGGGCAATTGGGTAAATACCGTGGGTGTAGGGGGATTTAGTTCCGGAAGCGGAACGGTAAATCTGAACGGAGGAAGCCAGACATTAACGGGTTCAACGAACTTTTATAATCTGGCGGCAAACGGAGCGGGCATCAAAACGTTAACCAGTTCTTTGACTGTAACCAACCAATTGACACTGACTGCCGGAGTTTTCTCCACAGGTGCCAACCAGATGATTGTCAATTCAACGGCTGCCATTTCCGGAGGATCTGCAACCAGTTATGTTTCAGGAAACCTAAGCAGGGGAATTCCAGCATCTGCCACCACAACTGTATTCCAGATTGGCGATGCCACAGCTTACACTCCGGTAACAATTAACTATACAGGAATAACCAATGCAGGAGGTTTCATTACAGCCAATACAAGTTCAGGAGACCATCCTCAGGTATACACCTCGGGCATTGACCAAACCAAATCTGCAAACAGATCCTGGAGCTTAACAAATTCAGGAGTAACAGGATTTACGGGTTATAATGCAGACTTTACATTTATTGGCAGCGACCTGGATGTTTCAGCCAACCCGCTCAATTTTATGATTGCCCGGTATAGCAGCAGTGCCTGGACACAACCAACCGTTGGTAGCATTACCAGTACGTCCACTCAAGGAATTTCAATTTCCGGAACTACTTTCGGTGACTTCCAGCTTGGTCAATCCGTTGGAGGTAAAATATGGATAGGTACCACCAACAGCAACTGGAATCTGGCAAGCAACTGGATTCCGGCCTCAGTGCCTGGAGCCGGAGATAAAGCGATTATTGGTAGTGTTGCCAATCAGCCAACATTTATTTCAGGAGGAAATGGGCAGTGTAATGATCTGGTACTTTTGACTGGAGCCTTGGTTACCATTCCAACCGGATATACGCTGACGGTGAATAATGACCTGAATGCCGCTTCGAATACAATCAATGGCAATGGTGTTCTGGCAATCAATGGTGCTTCCAGTACCCTTTCAGGTTCGTTGACTACAAATGCCAACCTACTTGTGAATTCAGGATCAACATTGGTGCTGGGCTCGGGGTCATCATTGAATATCGGTGGTGACATAACAGTGAACGGGTCGTTGACGCCGAATAGTTTGCCGGTGACTTTTGTGGGACTGAATAATTCCACAGTGTCTGGTAATATGGGCTTTTATAACCTGGTTGTCAATAAAACAACCTCATCACAGAATGTCATATTAGGTTCTGATATTACGGTAAGTAACCAATTGAATTTATTGTCCGGAGGTGTAGAGTTAAATGGATTCAAATTAGACCTTGGCTCCACTGGAAACCTTATCAATGAAACAGAGTTCAATCGGGTTACCGGATTGTCGGGAGGAACCATTGAGGCAATACGCAATCTGAATGCCCCCTTTAATGTGGATGTGGCAGGGTTAGGAGCCATCCTTTTTTCCAGTGCCAATTTGGGGTCGACTCAGGTTATCCGGAAGCATACCCAGATCGTGTTTGGAACGGGCTTTGGTTTGAACAGACGATACGAAATTCATCCAACCAATAACTCGTCTTTGAATGCCAAGTTAGTGTTCAATTATTTTGATGACGAACTTGTAACAGCAAGTGGAACGATCAATGAGCCCGAACTGGACCTCTGGAGATTCAATGGAGTAAACTGGGAAGTGCAGAATGCAGTGTTGGATGACATTGGTAATACCATCACAAAAACCGGAATTCCTCAATTTTCAGAATGGACCGGAGCTTCTGAATTGAACAATCCTTTAGATATTAATCTTGCTTTCTTCAGTTTGAATTGTAAAGGGAAAAGTGGAACAGAGTTTATCTGGAAAACACTTAGAGAAAAAGATTCCAAAACATTTACCCTTGAAGCTTCAGCCAATGGAAAAAATTGGGAGTCCATTGCCACTACCAATGCTGCTGGAAACTCAGGTGAGGAACGTGATTATAAAATAATGCTACCTAAAATTCCTTCTGGCTTTAACCAGGTTCGATTAACCATGATGGATGGAACAGGCAAGAAAAATATTTTTAATTCACTTCCCCTTAATTGTAATCCGGAGATTCAAGTATTTAATCCAACTGTTTATCCAAATCCTGGAAACGGAGATTTCACTTTGGACCTTTCTGGTTTGACCGAAATGGTGTATTTAAGTGTTTTGAACATTTTGGGACAAGAGGTTGCTGGTCAGTTGAATAATGGTTCCAGAAACCAAAAAGTCAAGCTTGATTTAAGAGGTTATCCAGCTGGAATTTACAGGCTTCAAATCTCTTCCTTGAGTGAAGCAGAAGTGCCTGTAACCAAAAGTATAAATCTGGTAATCAGATAGAAAAAAAACCCTCGTCAAAAACGAGGGTTTTTTTTTATCCGCTTAGAAAGCTCAGTTTAACATCATTTCTTTGTAATCTAATTAGTGGCATCGGTTTGGTAAAAATATTTAAGTTTGGTGGAGCATCAGTAAAAGATGCTGATGGTGTTAGAAACGCATGTAAAATCATTCAAAATCAAGGTCAGGAAAACAATTTGGTTGTTGTTGTTTCGGCCATGGGTAAAACAACAAATGCCCTGGAAATTCTTTTTGAAAAAGCCTGGCAAGCAGAGGACTATCAAAAAGAGTTTAACGACCTGAAATATTATCATGAAACCATAACCAGCGGTCTGTTTGGAATTGAAGATGTTGATTCAAAAGATGCTCTGGCCAGATATTTTACCAGACTGGAATTTCAACTCATCCATTCAAAAGGCATTGATTTTGATTTGGGATATGACCAGATAGTAACTTTTGGAGAATATCTATCTACCTTAATTTTGTCCTTGTATCTCCGGAAAAAGGGTGTAAATGTGAATTTGCAGAACGCCCGTTTTCTGATTCATACCGATATGACCTGGAGAGAAGGCTTGGTTCAAATGGATGAAACCGTTTCAAGTATCAGAAAGAACCTGGAGCCAATTTTGAAAAAAGGAATTGTGGTAACCCAGGGATTTATCGGTGGTGCAAAAAATGGCCTTTTAACTACCCTAGGAAGAGAAGGTTCAGATTATACTGCAGCCTTGCTTGGCCATTGCCTCAATGCAGAATCAGTTACGATTTGGAAGGATGTACCCGGGGTTTTGAATGCAGACCCTAAATGGCTTCAAGGTGCAGTTTTGTTGCCAATCCTAAGTTATCAGGATGCAGCGGAGCTTACCTATTATGGTGCGACAGTAATCCACCCAAAAACAATCCGGCCTTTGGCTCAAAAGGGAATTCCGCTTTTCGTCCGAAGTTTTTTAGAACCCGAAAAATCCGGAACCCGGATTGGTTCTGAAAATATACATTGGTCAGAGCCAGCCTTTATTGTGAAGAAAAAACAAACTTTGGTCTCATTTACCTCTAAGGATTACTCCTTTATGGATGAAAAAAATATTACAGAGGTGCTTCATGCGTTCAATCGTGAAAATTTAAAGATTCAGATGCTTCAGATTTCAGCAACCAGCATTTCAGTGGTCTCAGAAATAAAAAAAGAAACACTCGATCTAATAACCAGACATTTAGCCTCTCAATATTCTATACTTCACAACGACAATCTTACACTAATTACCATTAAAAATTATAGCCAGGAGGCGATTAATTTCGTTAAAGGTGCTAATATCAGTATCTTAGATCAACGGTCACGCAACACTTGCCAATTGTTGATCCGATCTGATACCTAAAACCAACCACCATGGATACTCCATTCGAAGTCAGCGTATTGCTCGTCGAAGACGAGTTTATAAACGCATGGGCACTGGCAAATGCATTAAAACCGCATTGCAAAATCCGCCATGCCAGCACAAAAGATGAAGCCATTTACTGGGTCCAAAGAGAAAGCTTTCATTTTGTACTATTAGATATTCATCTGGGACAATATACAGAAGCAGGAATTGAAATTTTACCTTTAATCAAAAGGCTTCAGCCAGATTGTAAAGTTCTGGCTACCACAGGATATGGCTCGGAAAAGGACGAAGCAAGGTTTTTAAGCCTTGGATTTGACTCCTTTTATTCCAAACCATTGGATGAACAAAAAATAGTAGAAGAAATTCAGGACTTAAAATCCAGAAGAAGTGTAGCTTAAGGCTTACTCTAATTGGGGAATAATATCTAAAAAGGAGGTTTTTACTCCTCTATTCAAATAAGGTACCTTGTCTGGTGGGCTCAATAATCCCCAAATGTTTGTAGGCCAATGATGTGGCTTCTCTTCCACGACTGGTTCTTTTCATATATCCTTCCTGGATAAGAAATGGTTCATATACTTCTTCAATGGTTTCGGATTCCTCGCCGACTGCCGTAGCAATGGTTGAAAGACCGACTGGTCCACCTTTGAACTTCTGAATGATGGTGTTAAGAATCCGGTTATCCATTTCATCCAGACCATTATGGTCTACGTGTAGTGCCTTTAATGCCATTTGGGCAATGTCAAGGGTGATTTTTCCATCTCCTTTTATCTGAGCAAAGTCTCTGGTTCTTCTAAGTAAATTGTTGGCAATTCTTGGGGTGCCCCGGCTTCTCCTTGCAATTTCAAAAGCGCCTGATTCTTCAATTGGCGTTTTTAACAATTGCGCAGATCGTAAGACAATGGTGGTTAACAGTTTGGCATCGTAATATTCAAGTCGGCAATTGATACCAAAGCGGGCCCGAAGCGGAGATGTGAGCAAACCCGATCGGGTTGTGGCCCCAATAAGCGTGAAGGGGTTTAAGGCAATTTGAACTGTTCTGGCATTGGGTCCGGAATCCAACATAATGTCAATCGTATAGTCTTCCATGGCAGAATATAAATACTCCTCCACTACAGGATTCAACCTATGGATTTCATCAATAAAAAGCACATCATTGGTTTGAAGATTGGTCAAAAGTCCAGCCAAATCCGAGGGACGTTCCATAACAGGGCCGGAGGTTATCTTAATCTGAGACCTCAACTCATTGGATATGATATGGCTAAGTGTAGTTTTTCCCAAGCCGGGAGGGCCATGCAGTAAAACATGATCCAAAGCTTCTCCTCTCATTTTGGCAGCTCCAACAAAAATTCTCAGGTTTTCAACAATCGGTTTTTGCCCGGTAAAATCTTCAAAACTGAGTGGCCGCAAAGCCCTTTCAATATCTTTTTCTGCGGGTGAAAATCCCTCAGATTCTCCACTTAAATAGTCCTCTCTCATGGTTAAGGGTTGGTAATCAGTAAAGTAAAATTATTTAAATATTGAACCTGATATTGTTTCATAATGTCCTTGCAAGGTCCGCCAGTTGGCTGTCCTTGCCAGTCAAAAGTACAATTATGACACGAATCTATCATATACAAATATGAGCTATGGCCTGAAATTATTCCGCATGAATCTTCAAGTCGGTATGGGCTTTTTCGTTCAAATGCCAAAAAATTGTCCTGTGATCTTCTGTAAACAATGATTCCTTTTAAGCCTCCTTTTATGTAAACAAAGGTTCCGTCTCTGGATTTTAGGGGTAAGGCTTCAGCGGAATTCAGGTTTAATTGCTCCCTGACAATAACATCAGGAATGGGTGAAATTAAATTGGTATCTTTTGAGCATGCCAATGCTAAAATCAATCCAAACCAAAAAAATACTCTATAATTTAACTTTATGGTTTTCAGTTTCATGAATCAAAATCAGTGGCAATTCCCTTTTCTTTCCAGGTCATCAATTCTTCAGTCAGTCTTTTGAGCTTCGATTCTATAACCTGATATCCGGATGCACCCAAAAGAAGTCTTAATGGTGGGTTTTCAGTCAGGGCAACCTCTACAATTAATTTTGCAGCACGGTCTGGATCGCCGGGTTGGTTGCCATTTACTTTTTCCAAACGGCTCCTTAAAACTGAAGTAACAGATTCGTAGTCAGGTATATTTCTTTTGGCGTGGATTAGACCACCACCTGCCCATTTGGTTCTGAACGGACCTGGTTCAACAATTGTAACTTTAATTCCTAAATGTTTGGTTTCCAGCATCATCCCTTCTGAAAATCCTTCAAGGGCAAATTTGCTGGCATTGTATAAGCCAAGTGCATTGCTTCCATTTAAGCCGGCAATAGACGAGATATTAAAAATATGACCCAGCCTGTTTTTACGCATAGAAGGAAGTACGAGTTGACATAATTGCAAGGCTCCAAAGAAATTAACTTCCATTTGGTCACGAAGCTCTTCATGACTGAGCTCCTCAATTGCACCCACTAAACCGTAACCCGCATTATTTACCAGCACATCAATCTTGCCATAGGTAGAAATAATTTGATCAATTACCGTTTTGCTTTGTTGCAAGTCTCTGACATCCAAAAGAACAGGAAATGTTTTTCCAGGAATCAAATCCAGGAATTCCTGAAATTGTTCTTCATTTCTTAAACTACCAACAACCACATTTCCTTGTTCTGCTGCCGCCTTAGCTATTGATTTTCCAAGTCCTCCGGAAACACCCGTTATAAACCAAACCTTATCCATTGATGATTTTTGATGCAAATCTGGCTTTTCCTTCTGAGAGTTTAAAAATTAGGTTTCATTTATTTTTAATCATTTTCTCACAAGTTGTTTCCAGCTTTTTTTAATAAGGAAAAATCTATAATTCTTTAAATAAGAATCCCTTGCGTGTTCTTGGTAGGTGTGCTCTGGTTTGTAATGTGTTATTTCCCTTCATTTTTACAGAAAACTTCACATCTTCCTAGTAATCAAGTTTATATGTTGGAAAATTGATTAAATTTGAATCATCATTTTTACTACCATCCACATATGAAAACTATTTCCTTATTAACTCCGCTTTTTGTATCCTCCTTTATGGTGCTGGATAATGCAAATGCATTTTCAGCCTCAAGCAAGTCATCTAATTTTGAAAACTCAAATTTTGGAAGAGGAATTTTAGGAATAAGCCTTCCAGGCACTGGAAGCAAATGGCCTTTTCCAAAAGGTTCTGTCTGGTTAAATTTCAGTACAAGTCTTGGCATCAGTGATAAATCCAGCTATGGGACCAGAAGTTCTTTTTTGCCAATTTCGGCTGCTGCTGAATATTCATTGGAGCCCCATTGGGCAATCGGGCCTTATCTTGGATATCAGTCAATAACTTATAGCGATAGTTACCTTGGTGAAACCTATTCCAGCAAACTAAGGAATCTGACCCTGGGAGCGAGGATAACATTTCATGGCAGCGATGTGATTAATAAGTATCTTGGGGCTGGACTTGACATTAAGAAATGGGATATTTACTCTACTTTTTCCGCTGGATTACTAAGCCAAACCTGGAATATAGAAACCCGTTTTGAATCTGCCAGAAACTATGAAGCGACCTGGTCTCCCTCTTTTGGATTTGTTTTAGGAGCAAAATATTTTGTTTACCAGACTTTGGCAATTCATGGTGAATTCGGCAAGGGCAATTTTGGATTTCTCAACTTTGGAATCAGCTACTGGTAGAAATAATTAGTGTACAACTCTTTAGCTCAATCTGTTACATATTTATTCCGAATATCTTGAATGAACTCTGGGAGTTAATAAAGGAGAGGCTACAAATGGACAGACCTGAACCGGGATTAATATGTTCTGCCAGTAAATCAAAATATTCCAGCGCATTTGGAACCGGATTCCTAAATATATGATTACGTTTTATAGAGGATCAAGTGCTGCAACAATAACCCGGCTCAGGCGTATTTTGGGAATTTAAAACTGCTATTTGCCAGCCATAGAATCCAGCACCGAATTGACAATGGAAAGCACAATGCTAAACAAAAGAGCAGATATGAAATTGCTCACCTCAAATCCAGGGCTCACAATCCTATCTGCCAGATAAACCATCAGGACATTAATGACAAGGTAGAAAAGACCCAATGTTAAAACGGTAATCGGCAAAGTGAAAAGGACAAGAGCAGGTTTTACAATCCTGTTTAAAATGGCCAGAACCACAGCAATGATTACGGCTTCAAAAAAACCATCTACCTTAATGCCAGGTATCAGGAAAGCCGAAATGCCGACTGCTATGGCAGAAATGAGCATGTTGACTAGAAAATTCATAAGCGATTTATTTGCTGGATATTGAAATTCAAATCTCTAAATTTTTATTTACAAATCTATGGTTAAAAAAAGGCACCCTTAGTAAAGGTGCCTTTTCTGCATGAAAAAAATCTCCCCAGTTTTTAATTTGGCGTACGCTATTTTGATGATAAAGGAAAAATCCATTCATTGGCCACCTCCACCTGCTGACCAACAAGGTCTTTAAATTTCTTTAAAAATCTCGTGTAACGGTCAGCAGGCATGGTGATGATTGTTTCTTCTTTGGTAAAAGTATCCTCTAATACTGCATAACCATGCTGGTTTTCTTCAGTATATATTTTTTTTAGGAGCTTCATAGTTGGTTTAGGATTTTTTGAGGTTTGACTACTTTTATTGGCTCGAAATCGTCATTCTGTTTTCAGTTCCGTCTGGTTGGTCCTCATTTTTTTTGCTACTTTTGGTAAGGTGGGCTTCCTGCAAATTCGGGCCTTCTTTTTTCGGTTTTTGTCTTTGAGTCACAAGACTTGAGTTGCTTTTTGTCTTCATTTCTAAAGATTCAAATTGTTTTTTTAAGGCTTTATTTTCGATGTATAGACTTGCGTTGATTTCGTTAAGCTTTTGTACTTGTCTTTCCGCATTTAGCTTTTCTGACAATAAATACTCTTCCAGAATTCTCACTTTCTTTAAATCATCCTCTGTTTTTTGGTTGTAAAACATGAAATAGCCTGAGGAAAAGCATATTAATAATCCGAAGGAGCAAAAGATCCATTTGTTTACTTTTGAAAAGATATCTCCTTTTTGCACGGTTGAAATTTGCTTTTTTGTACAATGCAAAGGAAAAGCAAGCAAGAATTCAACCGATTAAATTCAACTTAAAAAGAAATTAAATTGGTATTATAATACAGGAAATACAATGGTAAAAATGGTGCCTTCGCCCAGTTTCGATTTTACCCGGATGGTTCCTTTGTGGATTTGCACAATTTTTTGAACTAGTGAAAGTCCAATTCCATGCCCTCTGGCTGATGTAGAGTTAGATGCCCTGTAAAACGGCTGAAAAATATGGTCGAGGTCCTTGTCTGGAATACCAATTCCGGAATCAGAAATCATGATTGTCAATCCTGATCTTTCAGTTTTAAGTGTAAGGACTGCTTTGTGATTCAAAGAATATTTGCATCCATTTTCAATCAGGTTGATTATGGCAGTTTTTATAAGTTGGCTATTTCCAATAATCTGAAGATGATTTTCATACGCTGGATTCATGTCCAAATCGACAATAATTTCATAGTTGGGTTGAAGTTTTATCAATTCTTCTCTGCTTTGCCAAACCAGGTCGTCAATCCGGATTTCTTCCATTTCAAGGTCCAGATTTTCAGTATTTGCCTGCGCCAAAAGCAAAAGTCGGTTTGAGGTTTTGTTTAGATTTTTTATGTCCTCCAAAACAGATTCCAATACCTCTTTATATTTTTCTGCGGTCCGTTGTTTCATCAACGCTACTTCCAACTGACCGGTCATAGCAGTAAGCGGTGTTCTCATTTCATGTGAGGCATTGGCAATAAAATCTTTCTGAATTTTTACACCTTCTTCAAGCCGTGCCAACATATTGTTAAAAGTTTGAGAAAGCTTAGATAACTCATCCACTTTGTTTCCCTCCTCCAACCTAAGGTTCAGACTGGAAATTTTGATCTGTTTTACTTTGTCAATGATGATTGAAATGGGCAATAAAGCCCTACCGGCATAAAACCATCCTGCCAGAATGATAAAGCCAAGGCTAAACCCAAAGACTGTAACCATAACCCATTTGAGATCTTTTATTCTGTTTTTGCCATAAATATCTTTGGCAGCTGCCAATACCACAAAACGGTCGTATTTATCAGTAAACAAAAAACCGAGGATTTCATAATCGCCATTTTCCATTCTTACTTCACCTTCCAACCTGATTTGGTTTAAAAGAGAGGAATTCTGCTTGATGATACCTTTTTTATCTGTATCGAAAAGGACATGATTTTTATAATTCCAAACCACAATTCCTTCTGCAGGAAGCGTCATTGGGTTGTCTTTTTCAATTTTGTGGAGAAGATCAACGTTCATCTCATCCACGGAAATTAAAAGTTTGGCAGTTGCCTCAGCCTTGTTTCGCAGCCTGATATAGAAATCTTCCTTTCTATGTCGTTCTGAAAAAATATAAATTACAATGGAAGCAACACCAATGATTCCAAGAACCAATAAGAAAAACCGTAAGGTTAGTTTATTCCGAATGGTCATGGCTTATCGGTAAAGCAATATCCGAGCCCAAATCGGGTATGGAGTAGCTTTTGATCAAAATCTTTATCTACTTTTTTTCTCAGCAGGTTGATATAAACCTCAACGAAATTTGTACCGGTGTCGAAATTCACGCCCCAAACTTTATCTGAAATTTCTTCCTTGGATACCACCCTTCCTTTTGCTTTCATCAGGTATTCAAGTAATCCAAATTCTTTACCCGTCAGGCTTATGGTTTGCCCACCCCGGTTGGCTCTTTTTTTATCCAGATCAAGGCTAAGTCCAAAGGCTGAAATCATATTGGCTGATTCCAGGCTTTCTGCCCCTCGCCGGGTTAAAGCCTTTATTCTTGCCAGAAGTTCTTCAAATTCAAAAGGTTTTACAAGATAGTCATCCGCACCAGATTCAAATCCTTTTAGTTTATTTTCAGTTGTTCCAAGCGCTGTGAGCATTAGAATTGGAATGCTTTTGTCCTTTTCCCGGATGATAGAACAAAGCTCAAGACCATTAATGTGGGGTACAAGTACATCTAAAATAGCCATATCGTATTTTGACTTTTCAACAGCAGCCTTTCCTAGAATTCCATCCGTTACCAGATTTACAATGTAACCTTGCTCTTCCAGGCCTTCTTTTAAAAATGCACCTACCTTGGGTTCATCTTCTAAAACCAACAATCTTAACTCGTTCATTTTAATATTAGAATTTCACTATATTCTGACTGCAAAGCAAGTGAAACCTAATGGCTTCCAGATAAGCTTTTCATGAAAATCGGCTTAAGAAATACTTAAATTTTTCATCTCATAAAATCAGAGACGCCAATTATTAAGTCATTGAAAAATAATTAGTTGTAAATTTCGGGCTGAACCATGGCCAATGGAATAAATATTCTGAATTATTAATCAAGATCAATTTTATATGTTGCGCATGATTTTGATGTATTCGAGACTTTGATCAGTTCAAACCACCATGCGCCTAATAGATAATTTGTTTAGATACCAGACTTTATTTCCAGATAAAGTTCTTTATCAGTTTAAAAGAGATGGTATTTGGCATGACCTGACCGTGGAACAAATCATCCATAAATCCAAAAATCTGGCTAAAGCCCTTTATGCCAGTGGGATAGGAAAAGATGATAAGGTTGGAATCATATCCAACAACCGGCCTGAATGGAATATGGTAGACTATGCCTGCCAATATCTTGGGGCCGTTTCTGTCCCCGTTTATGCTACACTTACTGATGATGATATTGGGTTTATTTTTCAGGATGCGCATGTAAAAATGGTTTTCTCTTCCAATGATGAGCTTGCCATTAAAGCAGAAAAGGCAGGGAAAGAGCTTCCTGATTTTTTAGGCGTCGTTACTTTTGAACCTTCAGTAAAATTCAATGGTTTTGATTCATTTATTGATTCTGGAAAATCTGTTGAGGATAAAACAGTGGAAGAAATGTTGGCCAAAGTAACCTCAAAGGATTTGCTTACTTTGATTTACACCTCAGGCACAACAGGTAGGCCAAAAGGCGTTATGTTGACCCACAATAATCTCTATACCAATGTAAAAGAATGCACACCTTGTTTCCCACTTTCGAGTGACAGCAAGGCATTAAGTTTTTTACCCTTGTGCCATATTTATGAGCGCATGCTTAGCTATTTGTATATAAGTATTGGAATTTCAGTGGCTTATGCAGAGTCGATGGATACCATTGGTGACAATCTGAAAGAAGTTCACCCCAATCTTTTTTGTACAGTCCCCAGGCTTTTGGAAAAAGTTTATGACAAAATAGTAGCAAAAGGACAGGCGCTTACCGGAATCAAAAAGTCATTGTTTTTTTGGGCTTTAGGGTTAGGTCAGCGGTATGAAATTAATAAGGATCTTGGCTTTTGGTATAATTTTCAGCTCAGTCTGGCAAATAAAATTATTTTTAACAAATGGAGAGAGGCCTTGGGTGGTGAGGTGAAATTTATAGTTTCAGGTGGGGCGGCCCTTCAGCCAAGACTTGCAAGGGTGTTTTCAGCGGCCCAGATAGTAGTAATGGAAGGTTATGGATTGACAGAAACCAGTCCGGTTATTTCTGTAAACCGATACGAAGAAGCCAATCGAAGAATTGGTGCCGTTGGGCCAATTTTGGAAGGTGTGGAAGTGAAAATTGCACCCGATGGCGAAATACTGACCAAAGGGCCTAATGTGATGAAAGGGTATTTTAACAGGCCAGATTTGACTGCAGAGGTAATCGATGAAGATGGATGGTTTCATACAGGGGATATAGGTGAATTTCAGGAAGGGAAATTTCTTAAGATTACAGACAGGAAAAAGGAAATGTTCAAAACCTCCGGTGGAAAATACATTGCCCCTCAGCTCATTGAAAATAAACTAAAAGAAAGCCTTGTGATAGAGCAGGCCATGGTAATAGGAGATGGCGAAAAGTTTCCTGCGGCCATAATTGTTCCTTCCTGGGATGGCCTGAAGGAATGGTGTAAGATTAAGGACATAACCTTTACCACCCCAAAGGATATGCTTAATCAGCTTGTTATCAAAGCAAAGTTTGAGAAGGAGCTGGAAAAAACGAACGCAACCCTCGCCCAATATGAAAAGATTAAAAAAATCGAGGTGGTTGAAGGCCCATGGTCAATCGATTCTGGAGAAATGACACCAACCTTAAAATTGAAGCGGAAAAACCTAATGATAAAATACGCTTCGGAAGTTGAAAGGATTTACCGGGAAGGTTGATCTTTCAATAGGGTAAAAAACACCAGTTTGTATTTTCCTGATATCAATAAGTTTTAGTAGCCAAGCAATTCCTCGATTTTTGCCTTTACCTTTAATGGATTAGGAAGCATTGTCGCCTCTAAAGTTGAATTTAAAGGAATGGCAGGTAAATTCTCAGATCCCAAAGTCATAACAGGAGCATCAAGACTTGAAAAGCATTTTTCCTGAATCAACCCTGCAAGCCCACGGGCAAATGAATTTTGGACGGGCTCCTCGGTTAAAACAAGACATCTTCCTGTTTTTTTAACTGAGTTGAAAATACTGGCCTCATCTAAGGGATATAGAGTTCTCAAATCCAGAATTTCAACATTCCGGGTTAGTTCTGAAGATGCCGCAAAAGCCCAATGCACGCCCATTCCATAGGTAACAATCGTGAGGGTTTCTCCTTTTTTTGCCAGTTCATTATCAGCAATCTGAACCAGATTGGCCTTGCCAAAAGGAAGGATATAGTCCTCAGCCGGTTCAATATTTTTGGCTCTCTCCGTTCCCTGATTTTTTGACCAATACAAACCTTTGTGCTCCAGCATCACAACCGGATTTGGATCCAGGTAGGCTGCTTTCAATAGTCCTTTTAGATCTGCGCCTGTGCTGGGGTAGGCTATTTTTATCCCTTTGATATTGCATAAGACCGACTCTACACTTGAAGAGTGATAAGGCCCTCCGCTGCCATAAGCCCCGATTGGAACTCTAAGTATCATACTCACTGGCCATTTTCCATTGCTCAGGAAACAGGAACGACTAATTTCTGTAAAAAGCTGGTTCAAACCTGGCCAGATGTAATCAGCAAATTGAACTTCTACTATCGGTTTCAAACCCACTGCAGACATACCAGCAGTTGAACCTACGATAAATGCTTCCTGGATTGCGGTATTAAAAACCCGGTTTTCCCCAAATTTTTGCGCAAGGGTAGCAGCCTCTCTGAAAACTCCACCAAGTCTTATTCCCACATCCTGACCATATAGCAAGCATTCCGGATTTGCTTTCATCAATTCTTCAATGGCATGCAGAGCCTGGTCTACCATCACCTCTTTTTGTCCATTTTCCGGACTTCTGGTTCCAGTTTCTTCTAGTATTGGATTGGGTGCGAAGTCATGGGTAAACAAATCCTCCGGCTCTGGATCTTCGGCTTCAAGGGCTATTTGCAAATCATTTTTTACTTTTATTGCAGCCTTGGCTTCAATTTCCAATAGCCTGCTTTCAGAAATTCCTGCATCAATAAGTTGTTGCTTTAATTTTGGAAATGGGTCTTGTTTCTGGTCATCTGCCAAATCATCCCTGTACCATTCCATTCTTACCCCGGAAGTATGATGGTTCAACAAAGGAACTTTTGCATGGACCAGAAATGGTCTCCTTTCCTTTCGGATGGTTTCAATGGTCTTTTTTAATGTCAGATAACTTTGAATAAAATCGGAACCATCAATCGAAATGGCCTCTATTCCATGAAAGCCTTTTATAAATTCAAATGCATTTTGTGCCCTGATTTCATCTGCGGAAGCAGAAATATCCCATTCATTGTCCTGAACCAAATATAAAACCGGTAGTTGGTGTAGACCCGCCATTTGAAAAGCTTCAGACACTTCTCCTTCTGTAATGGAAGCATCTCCGAAGGAACAAAGTACAATGGGGTTTTCCTTAGAGGTCCAGTTTTTTATTTTTTGATTTTCTCTGTATTGGATACCCATGGCAGCCCCGGTTGCCGGTATTCCTTGCATTCCGGTTGCCGAAGATTGGTGAGGTATAAATGGTTTGCCGTCCACTTTAAGGGTAGGGTGGCCATAATAGGTTCTCCCCCCAGAAAATGGGTCCTGCTTTTTGGCAAGAAGCTGAAGCATTAGTTCATAAGGTTGCAGGCCCATTCCCAACAGCATAGATTCATCTCTGTAGTATGGATAGGCATAATCCTGGTCTTTTAATAATAACCCCGCTGCAATCTGAATTGCCTCATGTCCTTTTGAAGTTGAATGAACATATTTGGAAACAAGCTTAAAATTATCTTCATAAATTCTGCTCATTTCTCTGGCTGTGGCCATTAGTTCATATCCTTTAATCAGGATGGATTTATCTATTTTCTGTTTTTCAGTTTTTTTAATTTCCTGAATCATATGGTGTATTTGGTGTCAAATCTAAGGGTTTTCTTCCCTTTTTTTAAGGCCGGAAATCAGGCATTTTTTTATTTCTCTTTCGATATCAGAACCTTTCATTTCCGGATGTCTGGCATACCAGGAGTATAGCCAATGAAGAGACGACAATATTGAAAATAATGCCATTTCAATATCTATATTTTCGATTAACCCTTCGTTCATTCCATCAATAATGATGGTTTTAAATTTGAGTTCATATGCATTTCTAAGGGTTTTATATTGAGTCAATGCTGGTTCCTCCAGATGTACCCAATCACCTGTGATTAATGAGATTTGCTCGGGGTAGGAGAGGGTCAACTTTACGTGAAGACCAATTAGTAAATCCAGCTTTTCCAGAGGATTTTTTTTTGAATCTTCCACCTCTTTCATTCCCTCCATAAATCTTCCACCCATGCCCAATAGAAGTTCCTCCAAAATTTTTTGTTTTGAGTGGATGTGGTTATAAAGGCTGGCTGCTTCCAGACCAAGATTTGAAGCAATCATCCTCATAGAGGTAGCTTTAAACCCTTTTTTTCTAAAAAGTTTTGCCGCTGATTCTAAAATCTGCTCTTTTCTGACGGAGTTTTTACCCAAGAATTTTTTGAAAAATAAGGACTACTATTTACCTGAACCAATTCTCAAAATTATAGAAAAATATGCTGGTTTATTTTCTAAATTAGTTTTTGATATATTTTTGAAGCATT
>JAIXQU010000197.1 GCA_027485575.1 Cytophagaceae bacterium | reverse complement strand
TTTTATATGTCTGGTTTGATGCGCCGATAGGCTACATTTCAGCTACCAAAGATTGGGCAGAAAGAGAAAATGCAGATTGGGAACCTTGGTGGAAAGACCCAAAAACAAAGTTGATTCACTTCATTGGAAAAGATAATATTGTTTTTCACTGTATTATTTTTCCTACAATGCTTCATGCACATGGAGAATTTATTGTCCCTGAAAATGTGCCGGCGAATGAATTTTTGAATCTTGAAGGCCAGAAAATATCAACCTCCAGAAATTGGGCCGTATGGTTGCATGAATATCTTCTGGATTTACCCAACCGGCAAGATGCTTTGCGGTATACTTTGTTGGCCTGTGCACCGGAAACAAAAGACAACGATTTTACATGGAAGGAATTCCAGGCCAGAAACAACAATGAATTGGCCGACATATTCGGAAATTTTGTAAATCGGTCCAATGTATTGACCCACAAGTATTTTGGGGGAGTTATTCCGGAACCTGGACCATTTACAGAGGCCGAAAATACGCTGATTGATGTTTTAAATGCTGCTCCCGGATTGGTTTCTGTTAATCTGGAGAACTATAAATTCAGGCAAGCACTTTCAGAAATGATGAATGTTGCCCGGGCTGGAAACAAATATCTGGCTGAAACTGAACCATGGAAACTTATAAAAACAGATTCTGGTCGGGTTGCTACAATTCTTTTTCTCGCGAATCAAACCTGTGCATTACTTACCCTTTTGATGGAACCTTTTCTGCCATTTTCTGCTCAGGCCATGCGGGAAATGCTGCCGGATTTTCCTCAAGGTTGGCCGATTGACAACCAACTTAACCTATTAAATGTGGGAAGTCATCTGGGCGAATCAAAAATTCTTTTTTCAAAAATAACAGATGAGGAGGTTCAAAGCCAGCTGGATAAATTAGAAAATGCCAAAAAGGAAAACGCTTTAGAAGCCTATAAACCAGCAATCCAAAAGGAAAACGTAGATTTTGAATCCTTCACTAAAATGGACATCCGGGTAGCAACCATTCTGGAAGCCGAAGTTGTTCCTAAAACAAAAAAGCTCCTGAAGCTTAAATTGGAGACAGGTCTGGACCAAAGAACAGTTGTAAGTGGAATAGCGGAACATTTTAATCCTGAGGAAATTATAGGCAAACAGGTTCTGCTTTTAGCCAATCTTGCTCCAAGGGAAATTAAAGGAATCACTTCACAGGGAATGATTTTAATGGCTCAGGATGCCGATGGGAAATTGGTTTTTTCACAACCGGAAGTTAAAGTAAAGGTTGGAAGTCAGGTAAGTTAGATTCATGTAAAATTATACTTAACCCATTGCAGGATATTTATTTAGAGGTAGTTACCGAGGGAATAATTCTAGGAATTGGTCTTGCCTTTTTAATTGGCCCTGCTTTTTTTGCTCTACTTCAGGCAAGCATTGACCATGGATTCGGGGTTTCTGTTGCTCTGGCCTTTGGCATAGTTTGCTCTGATATTTTGTTAATGACTTTATCCTACCAGCTCATGGCTACTTTAAAACAAATACCATATTTTAATGAAGGACTTGCCATTACCGGAGGGGTTGTTCTTTCCGTTTCTGGAGTAAAGGCGATGTTTTCAGCCGGTGAAAAAGTTGAAAAAATGGCCATTTCAATAAAAGAAGTATGGAAACTATTTATTAAAGGGTTCAGCATCAATACCTTTAACCCCTTTCCCTGGATGTTTTGGTTAAGTACCTCTGCTATGGTGAATGGGGCCTACGGAAAATTGGGATGGATGCCCCCTACCCTATTCTTTGTTTTTGCGGCCATTACTGTTTTTTTAACTGATGTCATAAAGGCCTGGGCAGCACAGTTTTTAGTCAAATACCTGACAGATAAAATACTCAAAATTTTTAAAATAGTAAGTGGATTTTGTCTATTGGGCTTTGGTATCCGGTTGTTTTATTTTGCATTCCAATCACTTTAACTGCAAAATTGTAAGTTATTGAAATTCATATTTTTAGTCATTTATTTATGAATATATTTTATTCTCAAATTATTGAAACACTGATAGTCATACTGGTTTATGGTTTCATACTTTTTGCTACCAATTCATATATCAATAATGCTTTAAAAAGTACCCACGTAGAACGTGGTAGAAGAAAATTAATCATCAAAGCTGTCTATTTGATTTCAACAATTGCAGCCCTTGTTTTTATGGGTGCCATTTGGGGATTGGAACAAAATGAAATTGCCGTTTTCCTGAGCACAATTTTGACGGCATTCGGAATCGCTTTTTTTGCTCAATGGTCTTTACTTTCGAATATTTCTTCAAGTATAATCTTGTTTTTTTCTCATCCCGTAAAAATTGGAGATATGATAAAAGTACATGATAAGGACAACCCAGTAGAGGGGAAAGTTACTGATTTGGCCTACTTTTTTGTTCATTTGAAAACAAAGGATGGTGAAATCGTAACCATTCCCAATTCCGTTTTCTTCCAAAAATCCGTTTCTGTGATTGGAAAAGCAGACCCAAAAAAGATATGAATTTAAAATTGAGTAAATCTGTTTTTGTTACTCTATTTCTTTTTGTCAATTCCAATATTTTTGCAAGTCCTTTTGATTTAGGTAGTTGGAATATTTTAAACTTCAAATTTACACAAAGTGACCGTTGGAGTTTTTTTGCAGAAACCCAATTAAGGTCGCTTAAATTTTATGATAATTTTCATTACTACGAATACAAAGGCGGATTCAATTTTGGATTGCACAAAGATTTAAAACTAAGCCTTGGTTGCGGGAGCTATCAAACTTTCAAAGAAAGTGGAAATTTTCAATTGCCAAAAAACAACAATGAATTCAGAATATGGCCACAAGTTATTCTTTCTCAATCTTTTGGGAAAATCAAAATAGAACAGCGGTATAGAACTGAATTGAGGTTTACCAGCAACGGCTACCGGAATAGATTCAGGTACAGATTCGGCATAACATTGCCCGTTGGAGAGGTGAAAAACGGATTCAATAAGCTGACTGTTAGTGCCAGCAATGAGATTTTCTTTACTGACAATGAGCCATATTTTGAAAGAAACCGGGCAATTTTGGCCGTTAATCTAAAGCCTATTAAGTCGTTAACCCTTCAGTTAGCGTTTATCCACCAGTTTGATTATAAAATAACGGATGAAACCGGAAGGGACTTTTTCCAAATAGGTGTCTTTTATGAGATTTTCAGAAAGAATGGCAAAATAGAATCATCTGAAATGGACCTTAAAGACAATTAGCTTATTTGCGGATCAACCTAAATGTTTTTCCAAGACCTTCATTCTCCTCAATTTTGAAAAGGTAAATTCCGGAAGGAAACTCCGTTAAATCCACACTTGTTTCCTGATTAAACCTTTTGGAAAACAAGAATTTACCTTTGGTGTCCAACACCTTCAAAACTGCATCTCCATTGGTGGAACCAGAAACCTGAACAAGACCTTTGGCTGGATTTGGAAAAACAGTCCAATTTTCTTTTTCAGTAACATTCTCAATTGAAGTTAGCACCAAATTCGGATCTCTTGAAGTGAGACCGGTTCGGTTGACAATCCAATTGTTTGGGTCAACCGAAAAAATGGAAGAAACATTTCCCATCCCTGGAACAATGATATTGGTGGTAGTTCCTGTCACATCAAATCTGACAGTAGTGTCCGGCAGACCTGTTCTTTTAAATCTGATTTCCAAAGGGTTGGTGAATTTTGGAGTTACTGTCGGCGCAGATACTGCCTGTGTGATTCTTAAATGAAGGTTGCCGGAAACATTATTCCAACGGGTCGTATAAGTAGGATGGCCTTCACCAAAATACCATTGTTCAAAAGCTTCTGTGAAGTTTAGTCCAGACTCTTCTTCCAATAATTTCTGAAAATCAGTTCCAAGAGCGGTACTATCGGAGTATTTGGTAAGATATTTTTTCAAAACCCGAAAGAAAATGGAATCCTTGTTGAGGATAAATCTGAAAGTGTGGATAATGGATGCCCCCTTATTGTATGTCAATCTACTGGAAAAAAGTCTGGATCCATTTAAACTATCTTCCACCCAAACGGCTCCGTTATTTTGAGACATTACAGAACTATGATTACCAGCCATTTCTGCAACTTCTTCACCCGGGTACAAATTCTCCAGCATCAGGTATTCGCTGTAAGTTGCAAAACCTTCATTTACCCAAATATCTGCCCATGATGCACAGGTAACATGGTCGCCGAACCATTGATGGCCTAATTCGTGGGCAGTCAGATTTTTATTGAAAGAGCCCTGGGTTGTCATGGTTTGGTGTTCCATTCCACCTCCAAGAGGCGCCATACAATGTCCATATTTTTCATCCTTAAAGGGATAAGGGCCATACAAATCAGAAAAGAGTTCCACAAAATCGGCTGTCTCCTCAATATCCTGCTGAAAATTTTGAAGGGTTGCCGGATTGTCATACACAAAATTTTGAATCAAAATCGAATCAGTACTTCCAGCCGGATGAGCAAACACATTAAACTCCACGTACTTGGCTACTGCTACTGAAACCAGATAGTAACTGATTGGATGCTTATGCTTCCATTCATATCTTGATTTTCCATTCGGAAGATTCACTACATTTTTCAACATTCCATTGGAACCTGCTTTGCAGTTGGAAGGAACTGTAACTAATATTTCTATGCTATCAATTTTGTCTCTTAGCGATTGTTTACAAGGCCACCATTCATAGGCAGAAAAAGGCTGGCTGAGCGACCAGGTGACCTGGTTTCCCCATGTAGGAGAAGATGCATTTGTGAGTCCAGAACCTCCTAAAGGATTTGTTGTGGCATTAGGCGGAGTTCCGCTATACGTAGTTGAAATTTTAAATGAAGTTCCAGCCGCTATGTTTTTAGGCAATAAAACAGCACTTCCATTTCTTATGGCCTGGGTTGTCACTCCATTTACCTGGACCTGAGAAATCGTAAGGGTTGGAAATAGCTCATAAACGATTGTATCCATATTGGTTCTTGAAACGGCTTCCATGGTTACTGTGCCGGAAATGAGCGTTGAAGTATTAGAAAGAGTAAGGTCTAATTTGTAAAATTTTACATCGTACAATTCTGTTTTTTTAATCAACCTGTTTGGCAAGCTGGCACTTTTGGCATTGAAAAAATTAGATTTCAACTGAGAACAACTGTAGTTATCTCTTTGACCAAAAACTGTAATCTGAATTAATAGCGTACTGAGGATTAGGTAGAATAATTTCATTGGGCGAAGGTAATTGTTCTAAATATTTTACGTCAATGATTTTAGGTAAGAACAGCAGAAAAGTAGATTTGTTTTAATGGTTGGGCCATCACTAAAACGGCCAATCAAAAATTGAAGGCTGAATAATCCAAAAAAGTTATACCATTGTAAACCATTTTGTAAATCATCAAATATGTCAAAATCTATATTTCAATCAGTGGCGGTTGGTTTAATCCTTGTCGGATTATTGCCAATCAACACCAATGGCCAGGTTAAAAACCAGGTAACGACTGCCGGTCAAATGCAAAGAGAAAAAATGAAAAACGATAAAATTGCCGAAAATCCTGTTTTAGCGGAATGGAAAGGACCATATGGAGGCGTCCCAGCCTTTGACAAGATACAAGTTTCAGATTTTATTCCCGCTCTGGAAGAAGCCATGAAGCTGAAAAAAGCTGAAATAGATCGGATTGCTGGTGCTAAAGAAAAGCCAGATTTTGAAAATACCATTGCCGCTTTAGAAAGGGCTGGACAGGCTTTATCCCGGGCTAAAACACTCTATGATATTTGGAGTTCAAGTCTGAATGGGCCGGAATTCGAAAAGGTAGAAAGTCAAATGGCGCCGAAACTTGCTGCATTTAATGATGAGATTACCCAAAATATAGCCCTGTTTAAGAAAATAGAATCTGTTTATAACTCTCCGGAAAAGAGCAAATTAACTTCTGAACAGCAACGTTTGGTTTGGAGGAGATATATGAATTTCGTTCTGGACGGGGCAAAATTGGAGGGTCCGGCCAAGGCCAGAGTTTCAGAAATAAATCAGGCACTGGCAGGTTTATTTACAAAGTTCAATCAAAATCTTTTAGCGGATGAAGGTGAATTGTATTTGGAAATCAAAAACAAGGAAGATTTGAATGGCCTGCCTCAAGGCCTGATAGATGCTGCTAAAGCCCAGGCCGTTTCAAAAAAACTTCCCGATTCCTGGGTAATTGCAAATACCCGGTCCTCAATTGACCCTTTTTTAACGTATTCCCAAAAAAGAGAACTGAGAGAAAAAGCATGGAAAATGTTTATCAACAGGGGAGACAATGGCGATTCGCATGACAACAATGCGATTATTCCAAAAATATTAAAATTAAGGGCAGAACGGGCAAAACTGCTGGGCTACCCAACACATGCACATTGGAGATTGGCAAACACTATGGCAAAAACACCGGAAAAAGCCATGGAATTGATGGAAGGAGTTTGGAATCCTGCTTTGGATCTGGTGAAAAAAGAGGTGGCAGATATGCAATCTATTGCCAATAAAGAAAATGCAGGAATAACAATTGAAGCTTGGGATTACAGGTTTTATGCTGAAAAAGTGAGAAAAGATAAATATGACCTCGATCAAAATGAGGTAAAACAATATCTTCAAATGGAAAAGTTAAAGCAAGGAATGTTTTGGATGGCAGGAGAGCTTTTCAACCTTGCATTTACCCAGGTTTCTGATGTTTCGGTTTTCCATCCTGATATGCAGGTTTGGAAAGTTACTAATAAAACCAGTGGAAATCTTGTTGGTTTATGGTATTTTGATCCCTATGCCAGAAAGGGAAAACGCTCAGGCGCATGGATGAATTCCCATCGTGACCAACATAGAATGGATGGAAAAGAAGTACCCACCATTGTTTCAAATAATTCAAATTTCATTAAAGGAAATCCGGGAGAGCCGGTTCTAATCTCATGGGATGATGCAGAAACACTTTTTCATGAGTTTGGCCATGCACTTCACGGGTTGTGTTCCAATGTTACCTATCCTTCACTTTCTGGAACCAATGTAGCCCAGGATTATGTTGAGTTTCCTTCCCAGATTTTAGAAAGGTGGCTTTCAACCAAAGAGGTAATGGAAAAATATGCTTTGCACTATCAAACCGGAAAACCGATTCCGCAAAGCCTGGTTGAAAAAATAAACAATGCATCAAAATTTAACCAGGGATTCCAAACTGTTGAGGCTACTGCCAGTGCCTTGATTGATATGAAACTACATTTGATGGGAGATGCTGACATTGACCCTGATGCCTTTGAAAAAAGCACTTTAGATAAGCTTGGTATGCCAAAGGAGATTGTAATGCGTCACCGAACGCCGCAATTTGGCCACATCTTTTCAAGTGATGGATATTCCGCAGGATATTACAGTTATTTATGGTCTGATGTAATTTCAGCGGATGCCTGGGAAGCATTTACTGAAGCTGGTGGAGCCTATGACAAAACAGTGGGTAAAAAGCTTCACGACTATATTTTCAGTGTTGGAAACACAATGGACCAAGGCGAAGCTTACCGCAAATTCAGAGGAAGAGAACCGAAAACAGATGCCTTAATGCGGAGCAGAGGACTTTAATTTTCTTACGGAAATTCTACTGCTTTTAATCCAAAGTGATATAAAAATTTACAATCCTATCTTAATTAATTGATTAACTATTAAATGCTTATCCATCCTGAAGTAAAAGAAGCACTGGCAAGTAACCAACCGGTTGTTGCGCTTGAGTCGACCATCATTTCTCATGGAATGCCCTATCCCGAAAATGTAAAAACTGCATTGGAGGTGGAATCTGTGGTTAGGCAAAATGGGGCAATTCCAGCCACAATAGCCATAATGGATGGGCAATTGTGTGTCGGTCTGGATGAGAATCAATTGGAAAAACTTGGCAATTCTCCCCATGTCTGGAAAGTCAGCCTGAGAGATATGCCTTATGTGATTTCTCAAAAACTGATTGGTGCTACAACTGTGGCATCTACAATGAGAATCGCAAGTCTTGCTGGAATTCAGGTTTTTGTTACGGGTGGTATAGGTGGAGTTCACCGCGGGGCTGAAAATACCATGGATGTTTCAGCCGATTTAACTGAAATGGGACAAACAGATGTGGCCGTTGTTTCGGCTGGTGTAAAATCTATTCTCGACATTGGCCTTACCCTTGAATACATGGAAACACTTGGTATTCCGGTAGTTACTTTTGGCCAGGATGCGTTTCCAAGTTTTTATTCCCGTAAAAGTGGATTTCAATCTCCACTTCGGTTAGACAATCCTTTGGAAATAGCACGTTTGCTCAAATCCAAATGGGAAATTGGCCTCATAGGAGCAGTTCTGATTGCAAATCCTATTGCTTCGGAGTTTGAAGTTGAAAATGAAAAAATTGAAACTTTCATACTGGATGCTTTGGACAAAGCCAAATCTGAAGGTATCAAAGGAAAGGAGCTCACTCCATTTTTACTAAAAACTATTGCCAATCAGTCTGAAGGCGAAAGCCTTGAAGCCAATATTGCCCTGGTAAAAAACAATGCCAGGCTTGGGGCTTTGATTGCCGGTCAATTAGTTTCCATTTAAATTGATTTCTAAGGGTGAAAGGATTCATTTTTTGCATGGGTGTTTGTGTTAATTCAGCTACTCAAACCATTTCCAACCGATGGATTTTGTTGGCTTTTCACCTGTTAATTTCTACCCAATTTGTCTGGAGTCAGAAATCTTTCACCCCCAAAAAACTAAGAAAAGACCCTTTAGAAGATTCAATTGCACATTATTTGTTAAAAAAGCAAGCCGGACAGGTTCTGATATTCTCCATCCTTTGGAATGAAAAGGTAAAAAAGAAAAAAGGCGAAAACAGCCTTGAACACGGCCAATCCCTTAACATTTTGGGAGATGCACTAAGAAGGACAAACCAACTTGCAAAAGCAGATTCTGTGTTAAAGAAATGCCTACAAATCAAGCTTAAATGGCTGGGAGAATCACATATTGAAGTGGCAAATACCTACTTTAGCTTTGGCCATTTAAACCAAAAACTTTGGAATTTTGAAACAACAGAAAATTACTACCTCAAAGCATTAAAAATAAAAACGGAGCTTCTGGGTAGTGAAAATTCAGAAGTTGCTGCCATCTGCTATAGCCTTGGAAATTTTTATGAAAGATTCGGGAAATATGCAGATTCTGAAAAATACTATGTTAAATCTTTAGAAATCAGTGAAATCTTAAAGGATGAAAAAGACATTAAACTGGCGGATGTGTACAATGGCCTTGGGGTTTTGTATCTGGAAACCGGTGATTTTCAAAAAGCGGAATTTAACCTGGTAAAATCCATAGATCTGACCATTAAAAATCTGGGTGATAAAAATATTTTGCTTTCTGACCCATATAACAACCTGGGCAATATGTTTGAGAAACTTGGCAGCTTTGAAAAGGCCAGGTACTACTTTTTGAGATCGCTTGAAATATGTCTCGCCAACTATGGTGAAAACCACAGCGAAGTTTCTGACACATATAACAATTTGGGCGTTAATAGTTTGGATAGCAAAAACAATAAAGAGGCCGAAACCTATTTTCTGAAATCCATACAAATTAAAGGCAGAATTCTGGGAGATTCCAGCTACGAAATGTCCGTCCACTATTTCAACCTTGGAAATTTCTACTTTATGATAAAAAAGTACAATGACGCTGAAAAAGAATACCTTAGGGCATATAGAATCACGCAGAGAACGTTTAGAAAAATCAGGTATGAGATGTCCGATTTATTGAATAACCTGGCGGCAGTATATACTGAACTTGGGAATTATAAAACTGCCGAACAGTTTGAATTAAAATCTTTAGAGGTTTTAAAGGAGAGTCTCGGAGAAAACCATCCCCAGGTAGCAAAACATTTATCCCGCCTTGGCCAATTTTACATGAATCTGGAAGATTTGGAAACCGCCGAAAAGTATTATCTCCAATTTCAGAAATTACAAATAGAGGCCTTGGAAAGATATTTTCCATTTTTATCGGAGGAAGAAAAAGAAAAATATTTTGATATAGAAAAGCTTTATATTGAAGATTTTAAACTATTCTGCTTACAACGATATTCAACCCAAAAATCAATTTCTGCCCAGCTTTTCAACCAACAATTGGCATCAAAGGGAATTCTGCTAAACAATGCGGTAAAATGGAGAAACAGAATCAAATCTACGAATGACCAATCTACAATTGCCTTATACAATGAATGGAATGAAAACCAGAACGTTGTTTTAAAACTTTCACAATCCACCAATATTGAGGAAAGGTCAGGACTCGATTCGATAAAACGAAGTACGGAGCAAATTGAAAAATTACTTTCCATCAAATCTGAGAGCTTTGCTAAACTATCTGAAAGAAAAAAGGTAACATGGAAAGATGTTCAAGGCAGGTTAAAACCCAATGAGGCTGCCATTGAAATCATAAGAATTCAAAAACCGCAGGACAGGAAAACCAAAAACGACTCTATTGAATTTGCTGTGCAACAGACAATTTATCCGGATTCAGTTTTTTATGCTTTTCTCATTGTTAAGCCAGGTGTAGAATTTCCAACCATGTTGGTTTTGAAAAATGGGAATGACATGGAAACGGTTCATTTCAAATCGTATAAAAAAGCAATCCGAAATCGGGCAGAGGATAAAAATTCTTACTCATTTTTTTGGCAATCTGTTGAAAAACAACTGAATGGAGTTCAAAAAATATATCTGTCACCCGATGGAATTTACCATAAAATCAACATCAATACTTTAAAAAATACACAAACCGGCAGATATTTAATTAGTGAAAAATCAATAAATCTGGTCACCTCAACGAAGGACATTTTAGAAAATCCAATCGAAGGTATTGGAAATAAAGAAGCTGTTTTGGTTGGTTTTCCGGAATTTTATGAATCAGATTCGACGGCTAATCATCAAAACAAAGTAAAAAAGACTTTGAACCCGATTCCATCCAGCAAAGAGGAAGTTTTGAAAATTGAGGCATTGCTCTTAAAAAATAACTGGCAGGTAAAAGGGCTTACCGAAAAGCTGGCCTCCGAGGAAAACATAAAATCTATGTTTCGTCCAAAACTAGTTCATTTTGCAACCCATGGTTTCTTTCAATCGGATTCGGTGGCGGGTAACTATACGTTGCTCAGATCGGGTTTATTGCTTTCCCGGGCTGGAACAAGTTTAGAAGGAAAAGCCAGCAGCAACAAAGAAGATGGCATTTTAACCTCGGCTGAGGCCATGAATCTTGACCTTGACCAAACCGAGCTTGTGGTTTTATCTGCCTGCGAAACCGGACTGGGGGAAATAAAAAATGGAGAAGGTGTTTATGGTTTACAAAGGGCATTTAAAGTGGCAGGGTCCAAATCCATTATAATGAGTCTTTGGAAAGTTAGCGATGAAGCGACTCAGGAGTTAATGGTGAGTTTTTATAAGTATTGGCTGGGCCCCCAAAGCTCACCCCAAAACCCTGAAAGAGGCTTAAAAGGCAGAAATCCAAATGCAAAAGTTTCATTAAATCCTTCTTCGGGGTCTCTGGATCGCCTTGGTGCGGTAACCAAACGATCCGCTTTTCTTAAAGCCCAAATTGACTTAAAGAAGAAATACCCGAACCCTTTTCATTGGGGTGCTTTTGTGATGGTCGGTGAATAGCTTTTTTGGGGATTTTTTATCCTTTTATTTTCAAAACTCCAAATCCAGCCTCCAAAATGTCCATTACTCCAACTTTTCAAAAAAGGGAATAACCAAACTCCAATTCATTTTGAAGTGTTCCTGAAATTCTGGAAAAACCAATTCAATGAAATAATACTTTATTCCAAAACCAGCTTTCGGGTTTCTTTTTTACCTTTATCAGAATGCAGTCTCAGCATATAGACACCCCGCGGCAATTTCGAAACATTGAGTTTTTGCCCCTTCCCTACCCTTTCCGAATGGGTTGTTTTGCCGGTTGTTGAAATGATTTGTGCAGTTCCCTCGAAACCAGAAATTTCAACTTCATTCATGGCAGGATTTGGATAAATTCCAATCGCTTTTTCCACCTCAATATCCTTATTTCCAGTGAGAATTTCAGAAATTCTGAAATCCCAGGTTCCTCTTCCGTAGGTCACAAAACGGGCTATTTTTCTATCTGAAATGTATTCCAAAGACCAATAGTTTTGGGCTGGGGCGTTTCTTCCTTTCATGTCATACCATTGGTTGGTTTCCCTGGCATATACAAACGGCCCTACTTCCGTAGCCGCAAATAGAAACCTGTCATCAGGCGTGGAAACAATTTTATAAACCATAGTCGATGGCAAACCAAGGCGCATTGCGCTGAAGCTAAATCCATTATTTGTGCTTTTAAACACGGGTGGATTGGAATACCCACTACCGGAAATATACACCAAATCCGGATTTGAAGCACTTGGCAAAATACAGGCGCCGTAAAAATAATGAGACTGAGAACCGGAAAAATTATTGGTCTTTGTCCATGTACTTCCTCCATTGGTTGAATAAAAGAATTTTCCATTGTCGGTTAATACATACCAGCGGTTTGAATCCAAGGGTGAAATGGCCATTGCTGAAATATTTCCGCCGTTGGAAGCTGTGGTAGCCTTAAAATCAAAGGCCAATTGAGAGACAACTATCTGGTTGTTTTGGGCTACACATTTCAAAATTCTGGATTGATCTCCTCCGGAAAGGCTGCCACCCGCCATGTAGCAAACATTTGCCGACCCAAGTTTTTCCATCAATGGTGGCATCCAGAAATTTGTACTTCCAGAAGTAAAAACCCAATTTATAGAATTGGTTTGCTGGCGGGCATCTGCGTAATAATCTATAAATCCCGGATAAACCATCCAGATACTGTTTCCATTATTGCCGGAAACGATGTGTCCATAATCTCCACTTACCACCTGTTTAAATCCCAGATTGGTGCCAGAATCCACATTACAACGCTGAAATCCCTGGTCCTGAGAACCGAGAAATATAAAATTGGTATCTGTCTTATGGCTGTAAACCGAGTAATACTGACTGTTGTGCAAACCTTCCATAGAGACATTTGTAAATGTTTCAAAATTTGCCTCTGAGGAATAAATACCTCCATCTGTTGCAACAAAATGAAGCTCACTCCCACCATTCGTAATACAGGAATATACAACAGGAATATCAGCATGAAGCTTGTTTTCAACATCTCCATAATACTCCCACCAGTTGTTTACTTTTTCAAAATCCACACTTCCGTCCATGGAATGAAAACATTCAATATCTCCAAAAAAGACCTGATCAGGATTGGTCAGACTGGCTGAAAAGCTTGTTTTAAAAAAAGGATAATTGGGAAATTGATAGGTAGAAATAAAATTCAAACCCTGGTCGTCAGATACATAAATCTGCTTTTCAACCAAGGCCCAAAGGCGAAGAATTGTCCCATTCCAAAACCCGGCCAAAACCCCATAACCTTCATCTGTCAAAGGTATTGTGGAAAAACTTTCGAATGTATTGGTGGATTCTGTAAGTTTTAAAATCTGATTGTTGCGCAAAAGAAATACGCCTGCATATCCGATTCCCGAAGTCCATAGATCGTAGGACCGGGTTTCACCAAACTGCGCATCTGTCCAAAGGGCTATCCGGGTAAAGGTGTTTCCATGGTCAACAGATCTATAAATAAAAGTCCGGTTAGGGGAAGAAAACAATCGACCCAATATATAGATGGATTTTATTGAATCATTGGCCACAATCACCCTTTCTATAGATGAACTGGAGATGGCCGCCAATCCATTGCCAGTCTGCCATGTCAATCCAAGATTGTCAGAAAAATAAAAAATATTGGTTCCTGTTCCGACAAGAATTCTCCTTCCGCCGTTGTGTGGAATAATTTTTATCAGGGATATACCATTGAAGGGCAATTTATCATTTAATACCTCCCAGTTGCTTCCATCCGGATTTGCCCTCCAGATATTTCTGCCATCAGAACCAATGTACAATTTCTGTCCAATGGTATCCAGAAAGACAGCGGTTACACGTCCGGCAACATTGTTTGCACCTTTTTCTTTCCATTTCCCGACAAGCAGACCATTGGCTACTGTATCTAACCCATTTCCAGATTTTAAATATTCTCCGGAAAAAAGATACTGTTTGTATTGCTCCTCCAGATACTGTCGATCCATTTCTTTGTAATCGGTTCCGGGAGCAGCCCTGTGCATTTGCTCAATCCATTCCCTTCTTCTTCTCAAAAATTCAGTTTCTCCTCCAACCAATTCCATTTCGGGCCTTATGATGGTTTCGGTAGGCAATCGTTTCATATTGTGGTTGGCAATGCCAAACCATTCAGAAAACTCGTGCCGCCAAAAAGGAAATGAAATTCCCACACCTGAAACAGCAAACAGAAAAACAAGAACCTGTTTTTTCATTATAAGGAGAAAGTCTGAACTAAGATATCAGGGCCGGGTAAATCTGTAAACAAATGAAGAATCCGGTATTCCATTCAAACCATAGGTTTGGGTTCCAAGAAGCGGAGCACCGGCATTTCCCCTGACATACTGACTTCCAATTCCCAGGAAAGGCCCATAAGCCCCATTTAAGGCACGCATAGGTACAACGGTCTTAGGCCCAAATACAATTTCATACCTTTTTCCCGTTTCATACAGCCAAATCTGAAAATTGATTTTATCTGAATGTGTTTCATCACCTACAAACCCAGCATTCTGAAATTGGATCTTGGTTATCCTGTTTGGAGAAACTCCTTCCGTTACATAAGAAATATGGGAATAGTCGCCCTTTTTTTGCCTTAAACCGCAATTTCCAAAAGCATATATCAGTGAACGATAAGAAACAAAACCACCCGAAGTTAGCCTTCGCATTACCTGACCATCTGCACTGATGTAAATCTGATTCTGTGTATTATTTGAGATTCTGACCGGAAAAGGGAGCAAAATAGGATATAATTTACCCACCCAATTGCTATTTGTCAAAAGGGTGTCGTTTTGAATCGGGCTATATGCCTGATTGGCAAAAGCCATGGTATAGGTTTGTGCCTGAAGCAAATTTGAACTCCAAAAACTTATTAAAATTAAAAAAATGGCCTTTTTCATGGGTTGAATTAGTTTTTGTTATAAGTGATTGAAGCAATATTTTTTCCGTCTGAGATAAAACTCAACAAATAGATACCAGACTTCAGATGATTGATATTAAAGTGATAATCATCCGGATTGTTGGTTTTTGAAAATGCTTTATTCAAAACCTTTCGGCCTGAAAAATCATAAACCTGAATTTCAAAATCTGACTTGAAACTCATGGTTGAAGAAAATGATATTTCACCATTTCCCGGGTTTGGATAAACTGAAATGAGTTTTGACTGGTTTTCAGAAAACAGACTGATTTGAGTTGGTGAGGTAATAACAAATTCAAAAAAACCTTCAGGTGCTGTAATGGGCTTATAGGCTGTTTTACCATTGTTGGTAGTTGCTTTTAAATAATATTGGATAGTATCTCCAACCGCCAGGTTTGTTCCCGGAATATCTCCAATCAAATAGCCGGAACTGTCTGTCAATTGAATTGTATTCCAGGTTCCATTGGCTCCTTTTCTCCAAAGACAATTCGCAATATTGATTCCACTTTTGTTTTTGATGGTAGAAACCAGGTGATACGAAGGTTTCAAAACCTGGGCATCTCTGAAAGCCGGATGCCAGAATTTTACTGGATTACTAGCTGGAACCTGCATCGTAATGCAATGCAACTGCCCACCAAAACCCGTCATAGCCCGAACATCAATCCCAAACAATTTCATTCCGGGAAACCACTTTTTTAAATTGGCTTCTACCTGAAGTCTTTGGTTTACATTTCCAGAGCCTGAGCCATCCCAAATGGGATATATAAAGGTTTTGTTAACTGTTATTCCATTGATAAAAGACCTGCCGGCATTGTTTAAGCCATTACACGTAAGCTGTTGATTATAAGAACCATTATTATCTGTGGGTAAAGGGATTCTAAAAACCCTGTAGGGTCGACCATAAACTGAATTCATACCCTTGATTTGAGTCACGTTGTTTTCTGAAAGCGTCTTGTCAGACGCTGTGATGACGGAAGGATATTGCCCGGCAATCCAGGTTTCTTCATCCATCATTTTTAAATATAAATCGAGGTGCCCGGTTCCTCCATCGCAGTTGAGGGCTGGCAGTTGAACTACCTGATTGGCTTGTAAAATTTTCCTCATAGAATCGGCAACCAATGAAGAAGCAAGGGTTGGAAAATGAGTTCCGGTTGCAGAGTTATTATCAGAAACTACATCAGAATAAAAGACCTTGCCAAATCCGTCAGCAATTAAATTGCCGCCCTCAAAGTTCATTCTGGTGATTTTGTGCCCAAAGCCATACAAATGGCTTACCGTTGCCGGAATGGAATTGTCATGTTCTCTTCCCGGATAGTATTTAAAGTCAGCCATTACAAGAGAATCATTGTCACCTTGATAATAGCCGATGGGCCCAAAATCTCTTGCCCACCAATCATCACCCCATTTTAAAACAAACCGGTAGTTGTACAATGGACTTCCAATTTCGTCCATATATCGTTTGATGGCAAAACTGTCTGATGGTTGGTTAATCCGGATGAGAACAATGGCTTCCGGTTGAATTCCTATACAAAGTTTAGATGAAATCTCAGCCAGGTTGCTCGTGGTATCTACATTGCCTTCTGCATCATAAGAGCCCCACCCGATTACAACTGCCTGGCTTTCTTCAAATTCACCCGGCAACCAGGTATCTGTTGTTGAAGTGATTTGGTTTGGATTTAAACCTCCCACTTTACTCCTGAAATCATATTGTCTCGTGACCTTGTTGGTATTTTCCAGCAGACCTATGGCTTGTCTTTTTTCTTTTATCTCAGCAGGTAAAATATGTTTCTGAGCATACAAATGGCTGGAAAACAGGCAAATCAGCCCTATTGGCCAATTGGCATTTATTTTAATCATAATTTGGTATAGAATTTAATGACACAAAGTAAACCCGTAATCCAATACGAGATTTTCCATTCAAATAGAAATTTGAATCCTCAATCAGAAAAAAAGAAGATTTTAACCTTCAACAATTAAAGGTTTAACCCAGAATAGTCATCAGGAATTCCCCGTCTGCCGCCGGGCAGGTATTACGATGCTAAACTTCTTCAAATCAGAAACTTCGACCCCTTTTTTTGTAAGCTTAACCTGCACAGCTTTGCTGCCGGGGTTAGCCTCTCATAACGAAGTACCAATAACAAAACTGAATTTAATTCAAAAAAAAACCAGCTTCAAATGCTGGTTTTATGAATATTATTCTTTCTTAAAAAGACTCAACCGAATCTTGAAACCTGGTTTTGCCGGTTCTGTTTCCTTGGTTAAAGCTTCAATTTAACAAAAACAGGAAAATGGTCTGAATAACCTCCAATAAATTTTGGTCCTGAATATGTTCTGTAAGGCGCACCGGCATGTTTTGCGTATTTGTCATGCATCCAAAAAGGTCTGTAAACCATTGCCGAATTTTCAACATACTGGAGTTTTGACTTTTTGCTAAGCAGATTTTTACTTATAATAATCTGGTCCAACATACCCCAATCTTGTTTATATGAGTGACTTCCGTCACCCGCTTTTGCCAAAGCTGCCATCGGGTTGAAAAGGTCAAATTCTTTGGATTCCAGATTTTGTTTTGCACCTAAAACTTCTGCTACAGATTCATCTGTTGGCTCATCATTGAAGTCTCCCATCAAAATAATATTAGCATTTGGATTGGACTTTAAAATTGTATCCACGCAATATCTGGCAGTTTTGGCTGCAGCAATTCTTTTTGGCTGGCTTTCATCTTCTCCTCCCCTTCTGGATGGCCAATGATTCACGAAAAAATAAACAGGTTTTCCAAGCAATAAACCTTTGACTATCAATATATCTCTTGTAATAAACTCAGGATCAGAATCCAATTTCACCCTGGCCATTTTATGGAAAATGGGACTAAAATCTTCCTTTTTATAAATCAGGGCTACATCAATTCCTCTTTTATCAATCGAATTTTCATGGACTATGCCATATCCCTTTTTTTCTAATTTTTTATTTGCCGTCAAAACTTCAAGCACATATTTGTTTTCAACCTCAGAAAGGCCTAAAACAGATGGCCCACCTCCTAAAGAATCGATTACCCGGGCCAAATTATTAATCTTCCTTTCAAATCGCTTTCCAGTCCATTCATTTTTTCCTTCAGGTAAAAATTCCTCATCATCTACCGAAGTATCATTGATGGTATCGTATAGATTTTCGACATTGTAAAATGCAATTGAGCATTCCTTGTTTCTTTGGGCAAATAAAGAATAGGAAATTAAAACACTGAAAATAAGACATTTAATTTGTTTCATTGTATTAAATTAATAGGACTGGACTGTTGGATAATTCTTTTCTGCGATTTCTTTTTCCAGTTGTTTTCTAAAAGATTCTGCAGAAGTTTTGGAAGATAAATATTCAATTTTAGGTAAAACCTGTAAAGCAAATTCTGGTAATCCTTCCTGAACAGCAAGAAGTGCGTATAGTTTCAGGAACTCCGGATTGCCAGGGTCAAGGTCTGTTAATTCCAGACTTTTCTGGTAAGCAATTGATCGTTTTCCATCCATTTTAGATATAAAACTAATGGCCATTCCCATTTGTCTGGTATTTAATGGATTGGCTTCAATGGCCTTCAGGTAGTAAGCCATCGCTTTTTCATTTTGGTTATTCATCTGGGCCAATCTTGCATATAAATATGGAAATTGATTTTCATCGCCATTTGCCAACAACCAGGTCTCAAGTCCTTTTTTATCATTTGATATTTCCAGAACCAAGGGTTTGCAATCGATAAGTTGCTTTCTCCATTTTTCAGATTTACTAAAAATATCATTTCCAAACTTTAACAATGATTTGCACCTGCTTTTTAAGTTTTCACGGTATGCCCGTTTGAAGGCATAAAACCACAAATACCTTTGGGCTTCTTTTTCCGAAACAAGGTAAATCAAATCCACTACTTGTTGATCTGTGAGCTGATTCCAGGCCATTTTTATATAAGCAGATTTCTCAGGATCAGAACGTTGGGCAGCATTTTGGAATTTTCCAGACTTTAATCCATCAATTAAAACTGTAATTCTAATCTGGTCTGATTGGTTGATGAAATTCAAAGATTCATTGAAAGCATCTGCTGCTTCGTTTTTCAATCCAGCATCCAGACAGCTCAAACCATACCAATATCTTGCCTTTTTCAACCCCATTTCAGAGGCCTTTTTGAAATATTCAGTAGATGTTTGAAAAGCGCCTTGCTCAAAATAGATTTGACCCAATAAAACATTGAGATCCAGCCTTGCTCCTTTCGTGGTTTGGTATAAAGCCAATAAATTTTCTAACCCGGTTTTCATTGACCCATTTCTATACAAAAGCATTCCTTTGGCCAGGGTGATTGCATCTGCATGATACTTTTTTATCGTGTCATTTTCAAGGCTAACCAATTTTCCAAAATCGGCGGAATCTTTTGTAATGGCTTTATTAAGAAGCGTATGGTATAGAATAAAAGGTTGAATGGACTCGGGAATTGTTTCAAAATCTGAAATCAGATTTGAAATTGAGGGACTTTTCTCATGAGCCACATTGGCAAAAACAAGATTGTTGTTCAATTGAGCCCAATCTCCTGAACTAGTTTGCTCCGGCGATTTCTCAGGCAAACCATCTGCATCTTTCTTATTTATCAGGTAAAAATAGCCGAGATTGGCTTTACCAGTTGCGGCAGATTTTCCGGTCTCTGAAGCTTTTGAAAGATAATATTGGGCCGAATCTTTGAAAACAGTTTCTGAGAATGTGATGCCAATATTATTAAGCAACCGACCCTCTTCAGGAAACTTTCGCAGTCCATCCTGAAGTTGAAGCAACTCATAAATGGACATTTGTTTTTGCCTGTAGATCTGGGCCATGGCTATGTATGCCTCCGGGCAGGCCAATTTATCCAAAGAAATTTCAGCATATTGGTGAGCCTTGGCCGCGTTTCCTTGTTTGTAATACAATCCAGCAAGAGAAAGATTGCTTCTTTGATTTCGGGATTCAATAGAAATGGCGTTTTTTAAATAGTTTTCTGCCATAAAACTATCTCCGGCATACTGGGCATGGTCTGCAAGCAAAACTTCTTTCGCAGCAAGGGCCTGATAAACAGGAAAATAAGTTTCGTTTAAAAGAAAAACCAAAACACCGCCCAAACCAAAAACAGGAATGGCAAACACGGGCATGTATCTGGGCCTGAACATCACCTGATGGACTCTCAAGCCCATGCCCATTAGTTGAAAATAATTGATTAAAACGTAAAGGAAAAAGCTAACTCCCATACAGAAATGAATCAGGCAAATGGCGTCCTCCAATACTTCAATCATTAGGTCATTTGCCAGCGCAAAACTTAATCCAGCCGTCAATGTGGTAATGATACCAAGACTCACATAAATAACAGATAATCTCACATTCCTTAGGTTATTATCACCCACTAATTCATTTTTCTTTTCAAGCATCCAAAAACCAGCAACCAGAGTACAAGCCTGAAGAAAAAATGGATTCAAATAGAAAATGTCTAAAACCAGCATCCTGGTATTCCTTAAGTAGATCAGTATGAAATTGCTGAGATACAATAATCCGAAAACGGTGAAGTGAATCCAGCTTTGTTTGCTGTTTTCCTCTTTAGTAACCAGAGTTAAAACCGATTGCAGGACATCTGTCGAATTTAAAACTATAAAAGACAACGAAGCTAAAAGCAATGCAGGCCAAAGTTGTGCTGTTATCAAAGACAAGTCCCCGGAAGAGCCAGATTTCCAGACAAATAGAAAAGTAAGACTTGAATAAAAAAGTAAAATCACCCACCACCTTCTTGCAAGATTCCAATTGGAAAACCAATTGTTGATCACATAAACCGGAAGCGAAATGGCCAGAACAGCGAGGGCAGAAATCCATTTTTCCTTAATTCCGAGAGGTTCAAATACTTCCAGTCCGAAAAGGGCAGTACCCGCCGCAAGTGCAAACAAAACGCCATAAAGCCAGGTACCTGAAAAATAACTTAATCCGGCTGAACAAAAACTGATGGCAAGGACAAATACCACGAGGATTAACGGATAAATCCAGCTTTCAGGCAAAATTTGCGTGACTACATAATATTCACCGAAAGCATAGTTAGGCAATCGGAGGCCAAACTCCATTAAGTCTGACCCGATTTCATAGGCATTGATGGTTAATTCTTTGGGAATATACTCGATTTCAGTCCTATAAGTCCAGGATTGACCATAAAAAAATGCGATAGAGGCAAAAATCGAAATCAGGAGTAAAATGCTAAGGCTAAGTCCCCAGGCCCGTCGGTCAAGTCGGGACCAGCTTTTTTGTTGCAGTGGTTCCAGCATGTGTTTTTCTGGGGGCAAAGGTAGCTAAAGGTTACGAAAGACCTAAACTAACTGCAATGTGGTATTTCAATTCGTTAAAATGTAGAAGGATTTTCGATTTTTCCTGCTTCAAAGATGGGGAAAACATTAAAAATTGTTAACGCCTTTCCTGCCACTTAAAGCCTGATTGGTATGGTTTGCCAGGTCAAATGGCTTAGTCTGCTGGTGTAAGGAAATCAAAGGAACGAAAAAACACTAAGTTTAGGCCAAAGCACCCAAACAGAAAATAATTAAATTATTAATATATTGACAAGCAAGTGTTTAACAAAATTATTAAAGAATAAGGTAATAGTAATAGTCAGAAATGGATCTCCAATTCAGGCTTAAACGATGTGGAAATGGAACTTTTTTGTTGTAAATTTTGGCAAACCCATTTTTAAAACTGGAAATTTTAAAGTGCTAATTCTTGTTAAATGAAACCAATCAGTAAATTATAAGACTGTAGCTTTGTCCCAACCACTTAATAATTATGCCCATGAAAAAAATATCTATCTCAATTTTAAGTTTGCTGTTTGCACTTTCAGTTAACGCAACCCGACATGTTGTCAATCAGATTCCTGTTTCCGGTAATGTGCTGAATCTAAATATCAGTGTTGGGGACACAGTTGATTTTAATTTATCCCATGTTCTATCAGTAAGACAAGTAAATGAATCTACATGGAATTCAAGTGGTTCCAATGGAATGCCCGGTGGATTTTCGATAGCAGGTTCAGGTCAGGTATTGGTTGGTTCACCAGGGACTCATTTTTTTGTTATCGTTTTTCCCAATGGAAACACGGTAAAAGGAAGTATAGTTGCCAACACGGTTACTTCCAGATCAAACCTTGTAATTCAGGAAAATCCCATTGAGTCAAAAATTATCAATGAAAGATTGCTGGTTCAGGTTAAAACGAGCAGCAATTCCGGAACCATTAAAGTCCATGATTTGTTGGGTAATAAGATTATTGAAACTACTGCCAACGATGGATTAGATATTTCCATGGCAGGCCACAAAGCAGGTGTTTACTTCATCATCTGGAAGGACGGCAAAAATAGCTTCACAAAGAAATTCATTTACAGACCTGAAAATTAAAAAGGAGCTCAGGTTACGATAATCAAATGAAAAAGGCTGGATTTCCAGCCTTTTTTTATATCCTATCTAAAACCAAATGTATGGCCCTTTCCATACTTTCTTCTGCTGAATCAGAGAAAACATCTGTTGCTCTATTGGCCACAATAACATTGACCGAAAGCATTTTATGTCCCAATAAAGAACCCATTGAATAATAGCCGGCAGTTTCCATTTCGAAATTGGTTAGCCCAATCTGGCCATGGTTAAAACTCATATATTGATTTATCAAATCTCCCTGTCTGGGCCTGATTCGGACTTGTCTTCCTTGTGGGGCATAAAAACCAGGGCAGGTAAGTGTAATTCCCTTAATCATATCTTCACCAATTCTATTCATCAGGCCATTGTCAGCGTAGGTAATGTAGGGCAAAAACGGTAGAGAGATATGGTCTTGAAAGGCTTCTGCTAAAAGTAAATCAGTCTTTGTTGGATTGAATGGATAAAAGCTCATAAGGGTATCTATGCCAATGGCCATGGCAGAAACCAAAAGTGTGTCTACCGGAATATTAGCTCTTAAACTTCCAGAAGTTCCTATTCTTACAATTTCAAGTGATTTGGTTTGGGGTTTCACTTCCATATTGTTCAAATCCACATTGACCAATGCATCAAGCTCGGTCATTAAGATTTCAATATTGTCTGTTCCCATTCCTGTAGAAACGACTGAAATTCGCTTTCCCTTATAAGTTCCGGTATGTGTAATGAACTCTCTTTTGTTTACCTTGAGTTCAATAGAGTCAAAAAACTGGCTTACTTTGGCCACCCTATCCGGATCTCCAACGGTAATAATTTTATCTGCAAGCTGGTCAGGGCTGATACCTAAATGATACACATTGCCATTTTGAAGGATCAGGTCTGTTTTTTTTATGGTTGCCATATTTACTGTTTAATAAACTTAAAATTATCGATTCTGGATTTTTGAACGATTTTTACAAAATATATTCCTGGAGATAAATCTGAAACTGGAAACTGAGAAGGACGCTCAAATCGAAAATTTTTACCTTGCTTTTTAAGTTTTCCATCAGCGCTATAAACTTCTATTTGAGCAACTTGGCTATCTTTGATTAAACCATTAATCTGAATAAAATCTGACGCTGGATTTGGGGAAATTGTAGGCTTATTTTCAAAAATATTTTCTCCGACCTGTATGGTACCTATATTAAATGGAATTTTATTGATAGGGTTCAATGGGTCATCAGATTCAAAAATCAAGGTATCCACGGCAATGGTGGCGGGATTTCTTTCAAACAAAAATTGCCTTGCCTCATTATAGCCCAGATTGCCATTTTGGTTTGTTCCGTTTAAAAAAGAGAAAATATTTTGAGAAAACCTGATGTTTCGGATTCCCATTGATTTATTCCCTTCGTTCCAGATTACCATTGACCCTTTTTCCGTGTTATAGAAAACAGAATTTGTTCTTCCAAGCTTTTGAACAGAATCAGAGACCGAAAGCCCAACAAGATTCTTTATCCGGTTGGAAAATTGAGGATAATCCACAAAAGGATTGCGGTTGTTCTGCTCAACAAAAATTGCGGCATTCCGCAAGGTATCTTTATTGGAGGGTGGAAATTGGGCATTCCAGATTCTAAATATTTGGTCCTGAGGCGCATAAAAATTTGAGTAATCCTGATAACGAAGGACAAAATACATCATCGACCTGGCAGCAGCTCCTTTATGGCTATCCTGTGGTTCATATTTTCCGCCTCCGTTTTTCGATGGAGCGTTGACTGCTGGTAAAATAAATGGGGCAACAGCCATTCCAAAAGGAAGATTACCCCTGCTGTTATTGGCTGCATCATCTGTCGAAAATAAGTGATGAATGTCGGACACCATCGGTGCTGCAGAACCAAAGAAACCTTGGGGAAAAGTATGTTCACAATTAAAGTTATTAGAAGTGGCGCCGGCTCTGGTATTAAATTTAGCTTTTCTATTGGTATAAACACAAGTCACTGTGTCATTTTGATTGTCAATGAAACCATACATTTTATCCCTTGCCACATTGTAGGAAAGGGAATTTACGTTGGAATTCAGTTTGGTTTTCAACGATTGCTTAAGAGCCTCTTCAGATAAATTCTGGGTTCCGGAATAATAAAGCTTACTAAATCGTCCCTGACATTTTAACCGTACAAAATACTCTTCTACCTGACCAAAACTTTCGGCTGCTACGATTAGATTTGATGGATTCGGGGTATTTTGGGTTATTTTACAATACACAAAAATGGATTTGCTTTGGCCAGGACCAATTAAAAAAGAAGAATCTTTTACACCAAATGGATTGCTTCCAAAGACTTTAAAAGGGATATTTATTTTTACATTGAACGTACTACTTGTTCCGGAGTGGGTTATGGTTAACAAAAGACTATCTTTTTGCTTTTCATTTAAAGTCGGAAAATTTAACTCCTGAGTAGAAAACACCAGGGATTGACCATTTAATGAAAAGCAGTAAATGAGAAAAAATCCAAAAAAGAGGAGTAAATTATTTTTCATGGTTGATAAAAATTCCAGTGCAAAGTTAATTTAAATAACCCATCAGATTTTACAATAGAATAGGATTTTCAAAACGCGAAATATGGTTTTCGTGGTTTTTATATATTTAAATATAATGTTTGTATTATTCGGCGAAATTGATGGACTATGCTATTGAAGTCGATTTTGTTCACTTAATTTGCGAAACTGTTTTACATTTAACAATAAAAATCTTACAAATGAAGAAACTACTTTTTGTTGGAATCGCTGCTCTGGCATTTTCCTGCGGTTCGGTTGAAAACTCAAAAGAATACAAGGAACTTCAGGCAAAATACGATTCTATCTCCGCAGTTAGTTCTGGTAAATCCAGCGAAAATGCGGAACTGGCCAAAATGATTGAGGAAATTGAAACCAATCTTGATTCTGTTGCCAAAGACCAAATGGTAGTTAGTGAGTTAAATAAAGAGGGCTATGCCACCCAGAAGGAAAAGATTGATGCCAAAATAGCCGGGATTAACAGCTACATGGAACAAAACAAAGCTAAAATGGAGGCTTTAGAGAAAAAGGCTAAAAAATCTGGAAAGGCAAACACTGCACTTCAGAAAATGATTGCTAGTCTTAAGAAGCAAATCGTGGATAAGGAGGCTCAAATTGTAGAAATGCAAAGCACCATTCAAGGACTTGAAGTGAAAGTAGGTGAATTAAACCAAACTGTAGCTTCCAAAGACCAGGAAATCGCCACCAAAAATGATGAAATTTCGAAAAAGGACAATGAATTGGTTGAAAGACAAAAGACAATCGAATCGAAAGAAACTGAGCTAACCACAGGTTATTTCACTTTCGGAACCAGAAAAGAACTTGCTGAAATAGGTGTCATAAAAAGGGAAGGAAATTTTCTTGGTAAAATTTCCAAGGTTTCTGAAAAGCTTGACAATTCAAAATTCAAAAAGGTTAATATCAAGTCTTTAAGTGAAATTAAACTTGGCCTTATTAAGAAAAAGAAAATTGTTTCAGCACATCCTGAAAACTCATACTACTTTACAACTTCTGGCGAAGAAGTATTTCTTAAAATTTCAGACTATGCCAAATTCTGGAGTTTAACAAAATATTGCATCGTTGAAATAGACTAATAGCCTTCAACTTAACACAAAAAAAGCCCTGTTTAACCGACAGGGCTTTTTTTGTAATCCGCGTATAAAATCTACATGTATTTTCTAGATTCCTAAGCGCCGACCTGCCATGAGCAAACCTGCTATGCTAAGAGAATCGGTGATCTGTCCGTTTTCTACCATAGCTATGGCATCAACTAACGGTAATTTCCAGATTTTCAAATCCTCGGTTTCTTCGGGTTCTGCGATTCCTTGTACAAGGTTTCTCGCCATAAATACAAAACCATATTCATCTGTCACAGAGTTTGAAGTATGGATAGTATTTAGCAATACCCATTCTTTGGCTTCTAAACCGGTTTCCTCCAATAACTCTCTTTTGGCTGTTTCCAAAGGTTCTTCGCCCATGGGTCCTCCACCTTCAGGAATCTCCCAACTGTATTGATTTAGTGTATACCTATATTGACCAACCAGGTAGGTATTAAAGTTTTCATCAACCGGAACTACCCCAATGGCAAGGTTTTTAAATGAGACAACCCCATAAATTCCTTTTCCGCCTCCCGGATTTATGACTTCTCTGTGGGTGATAGAAATCCATGGATTAGAATACACTTCATTTACAGATAGTGTTTTCCAAGGATTTGTTAATTCTGTTGATTCTCCTGATTTATCCAATGCTTTAGATTTTTTACGATTTCCGCATTCTGATATTTATCTGTCCTGCATTCCATTATAGAAGGTTTTGGACTTGCCAGAAGTTCTTTAAGCAAGGATGAAAATTCAGATGTATTGCCTGCACAAAAATATTCCATTTTCGAATCCAAAGCTGACCGCTCCACCGAAAAGACCTGGTCCATTTCAAAATAAGATTCAAGCTCAGGCATGGCAGATGACCCGGGAATGATTCGGAATATATTTCCACCTCCATTGTTCAGCACTACTATCTTTAAATTGGAAGGAACTTTGTCCATCCAGACCCCATTTCGGTCATAAAAGAATGAGATATCTCCCACCAAGCATATTATCTGCTTTTCCGGCTTTGACATGGCAATACCAACAGCGGTTGAGATACATCCATCAATACCCGAAGTGCCTCGATTGGAAAAAATAAGATTCTCTCTTTTGAGTTTTGACGGAAACCAATTGGCATAGCGAACTGACATGCTGTTACCCAAAAAAAGACAAGCATTATCCGGGATGTTTTCCATGAGCAAGCCAACCGCTTTCAAATCCGACCAGGAAGATTCCTCAAGAAACTGATAAACCAATCTTTTGGTGTTCTCCTCCGTTTCCTGCCAAAGTTTACAATAATCCGATTGCACAGATTTCAATGCACCCGTTTGAAAGAAAGCCCCCTCTCCTATTCTGGTAATAACTTTTTCGGGATTGGCATGAATCAATTTTGTTATGGTTCCATACGGGTCTGCCGGAAAACCAGCAGGTTGTATATGCCAATGGTTTTTGATATTCCGGGTTTTAATAAAATTCTTTAAAGCCTTTGATAACAAGCCATTTCCTAAAGTTATTATTAAATCCGGGGTATTATTTTCATCACTCCAAAAAGACTTTGGAAATGAATCTACATGTTGAATCAGCCCGTCAAATCCGATGAGGTTATTGATAATATCGCCAATCACCGGTACCTCTCCATATTCAGAAAGCGCTTTCAATGCATTTCTTAAATCTGGGTCAGGTGGCATATTACCAACAATGATGAGTTTCTTTCCAGCCTGATTCCAAGACTCAATAAGACCGCTTACCTGATATCTGTCCAGCTCTCTTGTATTTTCAATTAAAGAAAAATTGAAAGGCTGCGCATCAAATTCCATTTCAGATTCCGGATATAGTGGCTCCCGTAGTGGAACATTGATATGGATGGGCCCTTTTGGAAATTGATTGGCCTCAAACCATGCTTGTTTTAAAATACGCCTTGCGAAAATTTTACTTTCCAAAGTTTCGTCAAGGCTTGGAAATATAGCAGAAAACTTTGTATGTGCATTAAAAACATGATCTTGTCTTATGGCCTGTCCTTCGTTTTGGTCAATTAGTTCTGGTGGACGGTCCGCAGTTATGACAAACAAAGGGACATTTTGGTAAAAGGCCTCAGCAATGGCAGGGCCATAATTGAGTACCGCTGTGCCTGAAGTACAAACAAGTCCAACGGCTTTTTGGGAAGCCAGACTCTTTCCCAAGGCAATGAACCCTGCAGACCTTTCATCAAAAACAGGTATAAGGTTGATTCCCCCAATCCTGTTTAAGGCCAGTACAATTGGTGCAGACCTGGAACCTGGCGAAACAATAAACTCTGTTATTCCTACTTCTTTGCAGAAAATAGCAAGGTGAAAAATTGAAGATGGAATCATAAAAGATAGTTAAACAGAAGCAATCTTCTATCTAACTAGTTTTTTATCCTATTTGATTTTTTATTTTTCCGGTTGTCATCATTGGTGGAATCCTCTTCTTCCTCTTCTTCCTCATTTGGAATTGGCATAACCATAGATTCCTTAAAGGTTGAAAGAATCACTGTAGACTGGGTATTGTCTATTTCAGGGATCTCGTTAATAACTTCCACCAAAAGTTTTTGGTAGCTGGCAATATCTTTTGAGACAACTTTTAAAATAAAATCCCCCTGGCCGGTAATATGATGGCATTCAATAACTTCCGGGATGTTTACAATCTGATTCACAAATGCATCCACAATACTTTTCCGATGTCCGATCAAAGCAACATGAACAAAAGTACTAACACCCAATCCAATTTCATGCTTATTCAAACTTGCATGATAACTCTCAATTACACCTTGTTTCTCTAATTTTTTCACCCTTTCCAGGGTTGGAGCCGGTGAAAGACCAACATCAATTGATAACTGGGCGTTGGTAATTTTTCCGTTTTCCTGAAGTATACCAAGTATTTTCCTATCGATAGGATCGAATTTCGGGGAACTCATTTATTATATTTTAAAGAATCGCAAACCTAAATCTAAATATAAAGCTTTGCCAAATATTATTTTATTTTTTTGATATTTTTCAAAATTATAATTGCCTGTTAGCAGGTTTTCAATAATAATTTCTAAAATAAAGGATTTTACTCTACCGTTTTCTGGCTATTGCGGTTTTTGCAGAAGCTACAATGCTTTTTGCATTTAAACCATATTTTTCCATAAGTGCCTCAGGCGTACCACTTTCTCCAAAACTATCATTTACACCCACCATTTCAAGCGGCTTGTGATAATTCCTTGATTTTTTTTTT
>JAIXQU010000178.1 GCA_027485575.1 Cytophagaceae bacterium | reverse complement strand
ATCAGTCATTTTTTTGATGCTTTCTTCCACCTTTAACCGAAGACTTTCTTTGTGTTGCTTCAATTTGGCGGCAACCAATGGCTCGTATAAAGCCAGAATCTGAGCTGCTAATACCGCTGCGTTTGTTGCATTATCGAGGGCAACTGTTGCAACCGGCACACCAGTAGGCATTTGCAAAATGGAAAGAATAGAATCCCATCCATCAATCGAAGCTTTAGATTTTATGGGTACGCCAATAACCGGAAGATTGGTTAAAGAAGCCACCATACCCGGAAGGTGGGCGGCTCCACCAGCTCCGGCAATAATTACTTTTATGCCTCTGTCTGATGCTCCCAAGGCATAATCAAACATTCGTTTTGGTGTCCTATGGGCTGAAACGATGGTGATTTCGTGCTTGATCCCCATGGATTTAAGAGTTTCGGCAGCTTGTTCCATCACTTCCAGGTCGGAAATGCTGCCCATGATGATTGATACTTGTACGTCGCCTGTCATGAAATGACTTTCAAATGATTTTGCACAAAGGAAACCTTTTGCTTCAAATCTGGCAAGGAATTCCCAACGACAGTCACATGACCCATTTTCCGGTAGGGTCGGGTTTCAACTTTACCATAGATGTGCGGGTAAATTCCAGGTTTTGAAAGGCATTCTTCAAGTCCTTGATATACAGGCGATCCGGTATATCCAACTTCTCCAATCAAATTTAACATGGCCGAAAATGGATGTGAAATTGAAGTTTCAGCAAGTGGAAGATTTAAAATTGCCCTCCAAAATTGTTGAAACTGAGAACAAATATTTCCTTCAATGGTATGGTGTCCTGAATTATGCGGTCTTGGCGCCATTTCATTGATCAATACTTTTTCAGAAGTGTCCAGGAAAAATTCAATGGCCATAAGACCTATTAAATCTTGTTTTTCTGCAAGCTCAATCGCAAGAACCTTGCAGGTAATTTCAACTTCCTCCGAAATGGTTGCCGGGGTTTGTAAGTACTCCACCAAATTGGCAATCGGGTGAAAAATCATTTCAACACAAGGAAAGGTTTGGATTTCACCATTTTCATTTCTGGCAACAATCACTGCCAACTCTTTTTTAATTTCTACTGCTTTTTCAAGAAATCCGGGCACTTCAGGCAATAGTTCAAAATCTTCCAAATCTTTTACCCTGGAAACTCCTTTTCCATCGTAGCCTCCTTCATTTTGCTTCCAGAATGCTGGTAAAAAGGACGCTAATTCTTCCGGGTTTTTTTGGTTCATGCCCATAAAATCTGCGGTTGGAAATCCATTTTCAACAAGGAATTGTTTCTGATTCCATTTGTTTTTGATGATTTCCAGGACTTTTGGTTGGGGGTAGACCTTCTTTCCCTGCGATTCCAGAAATTTCAAAGCATCCAGATTTACATCCTCTATTTCATAGGAAATCAGGTCCTTATCTGAACCGAAGTTAAGTACAGTTTCATAGTCTCTGAAGTTTCCATGAACCACTTTTGCATAGCCACTGACAGACGCCTGTTGATCCGGGTCCAGAAATTCTGGTTGAAGATGCCAGTCGGAGCAAGCCTGATTCATCATTAGGCCAAGTTGCCCACCACCCAAAATGCCGATTTTAATGTATTGATTCAATTTAACAGGTAAGATTTGTTGATTTGAAAGGAGGCCAAAATGAACTCAAACCAGCCAATTTTAAAAATAGAATTTAAAATTTGTGTAAAACTACTTCAAAGATGAACAATGAAAATCATGGGTTCCAAAATCAATCCTAACTTTGCCCAATGGCAATAGCGAAGTTGGACATTGATTCATTTTTGGAAATGGCGGAATTGCATCTGGTTTTGGATGTGAGAAGCCCTTCTGAATATGCGCATGCACATATTCCAGGCGCAAATTCATTGCCTCTGTTTAGTGATGAGGAGCGTAAAGTTGTGGGGACCGCGTACAAACAGGTTTCGAGAGAGGAGGCCATAAAAATTGGCCTTGACTATTTTGGCCCAAAGCTCAGGCAAATCGTAGAACAGGTCGGGCAATTGTTGGCAGACAAAAAAACAGATACAATCTTGATTTATTGTTGGAGAGGTGGTATGCGGTCAGCTGGTGTAGCCTGGCTTTTGGACTTGTATGGCTTTAAAGTATTTACTTTAAAAGGTGGGTATAAAAACTTCAGGACCTGGGTTTTAAGTCAGTTTGAAATTCCATATAATTTTAAAGTTATAGGTGGAAATACCGGAAGCGGCAAGACTGAAATTCTTCATAAGCTTCAAATGCTTGGCGAAAACGTTATTGACCTGGAAGAATTGGCTGGTCATAAAGGCTCTACTTTCGGAAATCTGGGACTACCCGCACAGCCTTCTGCAGAGCTTTTTGAGAATAAACTGGCAATGACTTTGTCCCATATCGGAAAAATTGGAAAGGCAGATTCTTCAGTTTGGATAGAAGCAGAAAGCCAAAGAATAGGACAAATCAACATCCAACCTGCATTTTTCCTGCAGCTTAAAAATGCCCAAACCTTTTTTATTGAAATTCCATTTGAGGAAAGACTAAAATTCATCGTTAAGCATTATGGAAAATTTGGAAAAGAAGAATTGATGAGTGGAATTTACCGGATCCGGAAACGACTTGGAGGTTTAGATACAAAGCTGTCTATCAATTATTTATTGGAAGACAACGTGGAGGAGTCCTTCCGGATTTTGCTTTCTTATTATGACCGGTTGTATAAAAATAGCACCCAACAAAACCGATTTAAAATTGAAAAGCTTGAATTTTTAACAGTGAATCCCGAGTTCAATGCTTTGCAGATTTTAAATCATACACAGGAAAAATGATGGAAAACGAAAATTTGAAATTAACCCAATTTGCCCATGGGGCAGGATGTGGCTGTAAAATATCCCCCCAGGTTTTAGAAACCATTCTTCAAGGAAATAAGTCAGGATTTTTTCAAAATTTACTGGTTGGAAATCATGGAAATGATGATGCCTCAGTATTGCAAATCAATGAAAATGAATGTCTTATTTCAACTGTGGATTTTTTCACTCCAATTGTGGATGACCCGTTTACCTTTGGACAAGTGGCAGCAGCCAATGCACTTAGCGATGTGTATGCCATGGGTGGAAAACCGATCATGGCGCTTGCCTTGTTGGGGTGGCCTATAGAAAAGTTGCCCATTCAAATGGCCAGACTGGTCATGGAAGGTGCCAGGTCTATTTGTGAGTCTGCCGGAATTCCTTTAGCCGGAGGCCATAGCATTTATTCAACGGAGCCTCTTTTTGGCTTATCAGTCAATGGAATGGTGGGAGTTGAAAATTTAAAAAGAAACAATACGGCAAAATCAGGTGATTAT
>JAIXQU010000148.1 GCA_027485575.1 Cytophagaceae bacterium | reverse complement strand
TTCATTTTTGCTTTTACAAAAGGGTCTAACCTTGTTTTTTGCTGGTCTGCAAAATCAAGAGATATATACCAAAATCGGATGGATTTATTTTTCAGATTTTTTCTGGTGGCTTCAAAATGAGGAATTTCTTTGACGCAGGGTTTGCACCAGGTGGCCCAAAAATTAATTACTGTTAAGGAATCGGCAGGATCTGCCAACAATTTTTCCAGGTCTTTCAATTTAATCCGGGATGACTTTTGAGAATGACCTTCAAATGATAGGAAAAAAGAAAAAACAAAAATCAGCCCAAGGGTGAACCAACCGGATTTGGCAATGTCTAAGTTAAAAACAGATTTCATATTTAATTCTTAGTTTTTGGTTGAAGATTGGCTTGAAATATAAATCACTTTAGAATCACAACCAATGAAGCTACCTTCGCTGCCTGAAAGAAATTCAAATGTCGGAAAAAACTGGAGAATCGGGTCTAATTCTAGCCAAAATGGACGATTTATTACAATGGGCAAATGCTTCCAGCCTCTGGCCGCTCAGCTTTGGTCTCGCTTGCTGTGCCATTGAAATGATGGGAACTTATGCCTCTTCCTTTGATGCAGACAGATTTGGTGTTCTCCCCAGAGCTTCACCCAGACAAGCCGATGTGATGATTGTGGCTGGAACAGTCACTTTCAAAATGGCAGACAGGGTGAAGAGACTTTATGAGCAAATGGCAGAACCTAAATATGTGATAAGTATGGGAAGCTGCAGCAATTGCGGTGGACCGTATTGGGAACATGGATACCATGTAGTAAAAGGTGTTGACAGGATTATTCCAGTGGATGTCTACGTGCCCGGCTGTCCACCCCGACCAGAGGCTTTGATAGGTGGAATTCTAAAACTTCAGGAAAAAATAAAGGGAATTTCTCAAACCGATGAATTGCCAGTGCCGGAACTTATAAAACGAAATCGCCATGACAAAACCATTTCCTGATATTTCCGAAATCTTTATTTATGAATATCTGGGTGACAAGCCTGAAAAAGGTGGCCATCAGATAAAAATCAAGCATGAAGAATTAAAGGCGATTCTGGAGTTTTTTTACAGGGATTCCAGATTTTGGTGCGATTATTTGATTTCCATTTCCGGGCAGCATAAAACCGGAACTCCTGAACAAATCGGATTACACTACCATTTAAAATCAATTACAACCGGAATAGAAATCCATATTGAAAGTTGGAAGGAAATTGAATCTCATGAACGATGTAGCTTTGAATCTGTAGTGGATTTATGGAAAACTGCCAACTGGCACGAACGGGAAACCAGTGAATTGTATGGCATAGACTTTATTGGCCATCCTGACCAGCGAAATTTACTTTTGCCATCCAATTGGAAAGGCTTTCCGCTCAGAAAAAATTATGTTGAACAGGAAGTTTTTCATGGGATAAAAGTTAAATTTTAATGTCTGTTAATTAGCCTTCAAAGTCAAATGACGATTACCAAAGAACAAAGAGACATCCTAATCCAAACCCTGAAAAATCGTTTTGAAAAAAACCGGGGACGCCATCCGGATATCAATTGGGAAAAAGTACATAAAAAACTGGAGGCCAATACAGAAAAACTTTGGACCTTAAATGAAATGGAACGGACAGGGGGAGAACCTGATGTAGTTGGTTATGAAATATTTACAGATCAATTCATTTTTTTTGATTGCGCTGAAGAAAGTCCGAAAGGAAGGCGAAGCATTTGCTATGACCGGGAAGGTCTGGAATCACGAAAAGAATTTAAACCAGAAAATAATGCAATAGATATGTGCAATGAAATGGGGGTGGAAATTTTAGACGAGGACCAATACCGAATGTTACAAACACTGGGAAAATTTGATTTAAAGACCTCCAGTTGGATAAAAACCCCCGATGCTGTCAGAAAACTTGGTGGAGCACTGTTTATGGATTACCGGTTTGGTCGGGTATTTGTTTACCACAATGGTGCTCAATCCTACTATGGAGTACGTGGTTTTCGTGGGTCCGTTAGGGTTTGACCTGGCTTACAACTACAGACTTCCTTTATTTTTCAGGGAATGATGGAAGTTGTTTCATTCTTTGACCCACCTGAAAAAAGGCAAAATCAGTTAATTTTTCAATTCCGGTTTTACTCAGGTAAATTGTACCTCTATATTTGTCCACGGATGCCATAGGCCAGAAATTCGCATTCCACTATCCACCTCGAATGACACGTAGAATTTTAGAAACAGAACAAAAAGCACTTGAAATCAATCTGGATGAGCCCATTTATGGTGCTTTTGCCGAAATTGGAGCCGGCCAGGAAGTAGCCAGGCATTTTTTTCAGGTGGGTGCTGCAGCTGGTACCATTGCCAAAAGCATGAGTGCTTATGACAAAACGGTTTCAGATGAAATCTATGGGCCGGAACAAGCTGGCAAGGGGCGATATGTTTGTGAAAGCCGGCTATATAAAATGCTGGATCATGAATATGAACTCATGGAAACCAGATTGAGAAAAGAGCGGCCGGATCATACATTTTTTGCATTTGCGGATACTGTGGCAGCCATCAATTTTTCAAGAACCATCAAAGGAGATGGTTGGCTGGGCCTCCGTTTTCAGCTCACTCCGGGAGGTGCTTACAATGATTTAATCGTTCATGTAAAACTTCTGGATCAGGACAACCGGCTTCAACAACAAGCCATCGGTATTCTTGGTGTAAACATGGTTTATGGTTGTTTTCGGTATGCCAAAGATCCGGAGGTTTTAATCCATAGTTTGCTGGATAACCTGCGTGGGCGGGCTGCCATTGACATGGTTCGACTTGTAGGTGCCGATTTTCAGAAAGTGGACAACCGGCTTATTTGCCTGTGGATGGTGAAACACAACCTGACCAATGTTGCCATTTTTGGGCCAGATGGTAACAGCAAACATGCCGGAGAGTTTTTATATCGAAAATCAATCCTGATAGCAAGAGGTAGTTACCGTCCACCTACTTTGGTGCAGGAGGATATGATAACCCGAACTTTTGATCAATTTGTGGCCGAACCCGACGTTGAGCGTTCAAAAGCAAGTTTTATGGTGGAAATCACACTTGAAAATCTGCTTTCCGGTAAAGGGGAAGTAGATGAACGTGATTTTCTTGACCGGGTAGATTTGTTATGCAGCCTTGGCCAAACGGTGATTATCTCCAATTGCATCCGGCACAAACACCTGATTTCCTATTTCATGGACTTCAAAGTACCCAGAATTGGGCTGGCCATGGGCATTCGTAAACTGGAAACCATAATGCAGGAAACATGCACCCAAAATCCTGACAATTTACTGGCTGCTTTTGGTGAAATTTTTCCAAAAAACGTAAGGTTCTACATTTATCCTGCCTTGAATGATGGTTCAAATGAATTGAGGACAACAGCCAACCTGAAAATACCTCAAGAGATTCATTTTGTATATGATTATCTGTTGGAAAATGGCAATATCGTGGATGTCAAAACTTTTGACAAAAGCATTCTATCCATTTATCATAAAAAAGTAATTAAGATGATCGAGGAAGGACAGGCAGGATGGGAAGCACTGGTCCCCATAAAAGTAGCCAGTGAAATAAAGTCCAAAAATTTGTTTGGGTATAAGGATTAAGGGATTGGTTGATGGTTTCCAAATCATTCCGCCACGCACAGAAAATCTACCAGCTTTTCTGCTGCCTTTGGAAAATTCCGGAACCACATTTCAGGCTCTATGATTTCCAGTTCTCCGAGGCAAAGCTGGTTTTGGTTGTCCCAAAGGACATCAACCCGTGCATAGGCGGGTAATTCTTTGCAACATTGAACAGCTTGCTCCGCAAAATCAATTTCTGTTTTGGTTGCAGCATAGGAATGAACCGTGCCGCCAAAATCATCCTGCACCCGAAAATCACCTTGTTTTGCTTTTTTCAGAATGGAATGTGTAAACCTCCCTCCTATTACCATCATGGATATTTCTCCTTTGGTTTGGATATTTTCCTGAAATTCCTGCAACAACATAGATTCACCAGAGATCAGGTTTTGAAAAATGGGTTCTAAACCTTCCGCTTCATTGGGTTGAAACAAATAGGTATGCCATGCAGCCCCTGAAATGGCGGGTTTGAGTATAAATCTATTCCAGTTTGTGGATTGAGCGATTTCAAACAAAGTCCGATTTTCACCAGGTTCAAGAAATAAAGTAGGTGGAATGGCCAATCCTTTTTGGTTGAGCTCCTTTAGATATTTCTTGTTTAAGTTCCAGGAAATCAATTCATAAGAATTGATAAATTTGGTTTGAGAAGAGGCTATGACCATCCAATTGCGGAACTCATCTATCCGCTCAAAATAATCCCAGGTGGTTCGAAACAACACATGTTCAGTTGTTGACCAGTCAAATTCAGGGTTGTCCCAATTTATTCGGCAAACTTTTTTATTCTGCTTTTCAAAGGCAGCGATTAACAAATCATCTTCAATAAATATATTGCTGATGTATGGGCTTTGCGGGTTTCTTGCCAGGTATCTTCTATCCGTCAGCAGTACAAAATCAAACTCCTTTCTCAAAATACTTATGTTGGTTTATCAATTGGTTTTCAGTCCTGTTTTATGCCCAAAAGTCTGCAAGAAAAATTCAACTACAAAACAATCAACCGGAACCCAACAAAGCTGGGATGAAAACAGAATCAAAAAACTTAATTCTTCAATGCTTGTGAGAAAAATTAGAATAATAATTCCTTTCTCACGTTGATTGTGAGAAAGATAAATTAAAACCACCAGTTCTCACATGAAAAATTCCTTGAAGGCCTTGCGACTTGCCCTTGGTGCAAAGCAATGGCAAATGGCATATTTTTTACAAGCCCATTCCAGCAGCTATGCCATGGCAGAAACAGGCAAACGAAATTTACCACCAAAATCTATTGAACTTTTGGTTCCGCTTTTAAGTGCATTTAATGAGAAGAAAACTGGTATTCCAGAAAAATCTTTATCGCCACATCCTTCAGTTTGTGATATTGAAATTGCAGAACTTGAATACCGAAAGGCATTTCGCACCCAAAAACGGCTTGCTGGAAAAAAACAAAATTTAGGTGAACTCCTTACGCAAATTGAAGAAACTATTATTGAGGAAGAACTCAACTCAAAAATTAAAGATTCGATTCTGATTTTTTTAAACGGATTGAAACTGAATAAAAATCAAGCCCCCGATTCCCATAATAACAAAGCGTATTGGTTGGCCGAAAAGAAACTTGTGGAAACCAAAGCCTGGCTGGAATATTTGAAGGTGAATGGTGTGAAAAATATTTAGGGCGAAGATGTTTACCCTCTTTCCTCTGAAAACTAAAAATCCAAAACCATTTTCCTCACACAAAATATGAGAAGACCTGTTGAAAAATAGTTTCTCTCCCCAAATTACCGAACCACCTGCAACCAATTGTTGCAAAATTCGCCATTGGGCAATACCAGCAAATAAAACCCTGTGGTAAAATCTGAAGGCGGAGACCAGTCATTCTGGTAGTTGTCGCTGGAAAAAATCTCCTGACCCCATCGGTTTTTTATGGACATCCTTGAACCGGTAGGCAAATTATTGATCTTAAGATTTTGGTTAAATCCATCTCCATTGACAGTTAAAAGATTTGGCGTTAAAAGCGGTTCAATAGAAATGGATTTGGTGAGAGACCTGGAACAAAGTCCATTGTAAATCAATAGATTCATTTCCAAAGTTTGGGGCTCCCGAATAACCACTTGCGGCTCTGGCTGAAAAACGGAATTTCCATTCCAGCTCCAGACAGATTTTTCTGCTCCAATGCTCAGGTTTTTTACCTCCAGCCTCGGCAGTTGATCGCAACCCAACAACCGGGGAATGAATTCGAAATTGGGCTCCAGAACCAAGGCTGCATCTTTAACCTCCAGATTTTTCAAAAGTGTATCCTTACAACTTTGTTGATTTACAATCATTTGGACGGGGTAAGTTCCTCTTTTTGAAAAAGTATAAGAAACCACTGGTCCATTAAAATCAGAATCGGCTATTTTCCATTGATAACTCGCTCCATTCAGAGGATTGGCCTTGAAATCATAGTTTAATCGGTCAATGCAAATCTCAAATTTACTGACTGCGTCAAAATTTGCTTTTGGCTTGGAAGGAATAAGTTCGAATTCCTGTTTGCCGGGGCAATTCAAAGAATCCAAAACATTGACTTCAAACCTTAAAGTATCTATGACCAAAAGTTTTGCTTTGGACGAATCAGAAGAAAATGGCTTTGCAAAAACGGGCCATTGGTATTGATATCCGGGACTTGAGGAAACGGACAAAGTAATAGAATCGCCAGGGCAAAAACTGGTGGTATTTTTGGGAAATTCCGGAATGCCGCCGATAACCAGGAATCTGGATGAAACATCCTCCTTCTGGCAGGCACTGTCACTTCTGACTTTAAGTTTAATTTCATAATTGCCTGGCCTGTTGAGAACGATTGGCACAATTTCATTCCCTTCTACCTCTGCAGAATCTCCATCCCAAAGCCAGATACTGCGCTGCGAATTGGTTGAAAGATTGTTTAAAATCAATGAAACCGGCGCACAAGCAAGAAAAACTCCGGCAGTAAAGTCTGATTTCAACCTTCCATCTTTTAAAACCACATTGGCCGAAGACCTGCATTGGTTTGAGTCAATAATGGCTAAATTAAAAATCCTGGGTTCCGGAATAGTAAGCGTTGGATTGGCCAAAGTTGGGTCATTGAGCCCGTCGGCTGGAGTCCAGAGAAATGACTTACCGTTATTTTTTGCAGCCTTCAGGTTGAAACTTCCGTTTTGGCAATATTTCAAAATGGTATCTGAAAAAACCGGCAAATCAAGAACTTGCACCACCAAAGTATCAAAAGCTATTTTCTTGCAGGAAGTATCATTTTCAACCTTCAATATCACTTTCCAAATACCTGCTTCTTCAAAAGAATAGGTCAGGTTTGCTGAGTTTGTAATTGTTGAATCGCCATTTCCCCAAAACCAGGTGGACTTTTTGGACCTGTAACTTTCGTTTTTGAAATCAACTAAAAAGGGTCGGCAGCCTTTTAATGTATCTGCTTTTGCTTTGGCAAACAAAATTCCATCCTTAATTTTAATGGTAGCTTTTGCGGCACATTGGTTGCTGTCCTTGATTGCCAATGAAAGAATTCTGGGGCTAATATTTGAAACAGTTGGCTGAGAAAGTGTAGAATCATTAAGCCCGATGGAAGGTGTCCAGGAGAATTTTTTTCCAGAATTTGGACCAGGTTTTAACTGAAAACTCCCCGTTTGGCAAAACAAAAGCGTGGTATCGTTCAAAATTGGCAAATCAAAAACCTGGATGGTAAGTGTATCAAAATCAGTTTTATTGCAGGAGGTATCGTTTTCAACTTTTAAAATCACTTTAAAAACTCCAGCCTGATTGAAGGTAAAAGACTGAACGGGAAGATTGCTTTCCGTAGAATCTCCGGTTCCCCAAAACCAGGTTGATTTTTTAGCTTTATAGCTTTTGTTTGAAAAACTGATGGTCAACGGTCTGCAGCCCTGAAGTGTATCTGCCTCTGAACTGGCCTTCAAAACGCCATCTGAAACCCTGAATTGGGCAGTGGAAATACAACCAAATCCTGTTCTTACCGAACCTGTATAATTAATGGTTGAATCTGGCCGGATAACTTTTGGGGCCGAAAATGTTGTGCCTGAAAGAAAAATCGAGGGCGACCAGTTATAGGTAAGGCTACCGGATGGCAAGGTTGGAAGTTGCAAAGTATCCTGAAAACTGCAGAACAAAAGTGTATCACCAGGAAAGTCAGGCGCTTTTTGAATTTGAATGGTGCGCTCCAGCGAGTCTATATTCGGGCAGGCATCGGCATTCAAGGCAATGAGCTTCACTTTATAAGTCCCGGCCGAGTCGAATAAATGGCTAATGGTATCCTGGGTTGTATTCACCCTGGGTCCATCCTGAAAATCCCAGATATAGTTTTGTGCAAAAATACTTTCACTGTTGAACCGGATTGAAATGGGGGCACAACCTTGAAAAACAGAAGGTTGATATTTGGCTTTAAGTAAAGAAAAATCATATTTAAAAACCGCATTGTTACAGCTCGTTGAACCGTTCACATTAGAAACAACTCCGGGTGTAGTTGGAAAAAGAGATGACCCGCCACAACCGGCGCAAACCGCCTGATAAATCACACCCTTTTTATCAAACCGACTTGTTCCACCATCCACGTGCTCGCTGCCAGTACTTGATGTATCGCCAAAAAAAGTAGCAAAACCCAGAGCCGTTGCGTTTTTTTCCAGAACCAAAATATAAAAATCAGACCCGTCACTGTTTCGAATTAATGCATCTGGTGAGGTTGGCATCCCGCTGGTATTTCCATTAACATACCCACCAAAATTGTTGATGCTTCCCCCCCACCCTGAACAATAAATTCGTCCGCAATCATCCACCAGAAAAGCTGTAGGTGAAATGTTGGTGGTCCGGACTCCATTTCCAAAAACAGTTGAAAAATAGGTGGTATCAAATCCAGGGCTGATGCAATGAATAAATTGACCTGAATTTGGATTTGAATAAACCCCGGAGGAAACAGGATATGCCCCTCTGGTTTGTCCGAATAGATAAACCCTTTCTTTTTTATCCAATTGAATAAAGTAAGATTGGTCGTAAGCAGTAGTCCCGACATAGGAAGATTTAAATGAAGAAATGCCGATGGCCGGAGAAAATTTGCAAACAAATCCATCCAGGGAACCTGAATACGTGGGATGGATCGTATTGGCTGAAGCAGGAAAATTTGAACTGGCAGTTCCTCCACACAAATAAATGAAACCTTGCTTTCCAAGTTGGAGGGAATATGCCCCATCATTGTTATCACCGCCAATGAATGTACTGAAATTAAGGGCAGTTAAGTTTGGATTAAACACAGCGCAAATTCCATCAAAACCCGCTCCCTTTTGAGATTGGATTGGAGATACGGTTGGAAAATTTGAACTTCTGGTATTAGATGCAATGTAAATTTTACCCAAAGAATCTACCAGAATTTCGCCTCTGTAGCAATCCCCATAATTTCGAACCAATGTATTGGTAGTTGGGTTTGGCAATTCCATAACACCTTCATTGTCTGATCCTCCAAGAAAGGTTGAGCCCAAAAGTTGAGTCCCGTCAGGAGACAGTTTAGAAACGATGATGTCGCTTCCCTGCCTGAATCTGACAGTGGATTCAGCCTCTCCAAAAGGGGCAACTTGTGTACCTCCATTGTAGGTTATGTCATATGCGCCGGCAGAAACCGGAAAATTATCAGAACTCGTAGCGCCAAGAATTATCAGGTTTCCATCTTTATCAACAACTGTGGAAGAGGGAATTTCTGATTCAGTACCTCCTAAATAAGTAGCGTACAACAATTGGGTCCCGTTGGCATTAAATTTTAAGATGCCGATATCATAGGTTGAATATTGAATTCCCGGAAATGTTGTATCTCCCTGATATCCTATCTGAAAAGCCCCGGTGGTTACAGGAAACCGTGGTCCAAGTGCAATTCCACAAGCATACGTTGTTCCATTTTCACCAGGAGTAGCAGAATATCCCCAATTGTCAGACCGGGAACCGGAAAAGCTTGAAAAAACCAAAATCGGGTCGATGATCAATTCTTTCTTTTTATCATATCCGTTTGGGAATTCGAATCCAATGGTTTGGTTGCCAAGGTATTTAAACCGGCTTTCCACCATTTTCTTTTTGCCGTTTTCAAACTGAAATGATACTGGTTTTTGTTCAGTAACCTTGCCTAAACTGGTTTGCAAAACCAAAGCCCCGTTTACTATCTCCAGTTTTTCAATTCCGGCATACTTGGTTTTGATTTTTGATGGGTCAGAACCCGCTTTTACTGTAAATTCATATTTTAAGTTTAAATTTTCTGACCTCCAATCCAAATCAATTCCATCATAAAGATTTTTTGTTTTGGCTTTTTCAAACAGGGAAACTTTACTGGCCCATTTTTTCGAATCAGATGAGATAAAATAATTATGGTATCCAGGCTTTTGGCTTTCCCCTTTTAAAGCACCTCTGGAACTGGCACCAATAAAAGTCATTGTGTAGCAATGGTCTCTGGCTGCATGTAAATCACCTTTTCCATGTGGATGACCATGTGTTGATTCTGAAGTCCCGAAATCCGAAAAAACAAAAGCAACTTCATTGCCCGAAAGCCAGAAATCCCCATGGCTTAGTTTTGCCCTAAGCTTGTATTTGGATGGCCATTGTCCTTTATTTTCTATGAACTCCAATTGGGCAAAACCCCGGTTCGGAATTAAAAACAGAAAATTAGAAAGAAAAATGATGAACAGTAAAAAATGCTTCATTGGGAATAGTTAATAACAACCGACTCTTATCGAAATAATATAACTTCAAATAAGGCTTAAACATATAGTTTTTATATAAAAAAATCTAATTTTTAACTTTAAATGAAATGCCACATTTCGGTTTGAGATGAAAAAATAACGTGCATTTATTTTGAATAAATTGAAATAAATTTGGCAAAAAATAAAGCTTATTCATTATATTTCAATTAAATAAGTATAAACTAAAAAAAATATTAGGGTAACCAAATTTTATTTTAAGTTTGCCGAAACAAATGGTTTTTCGTTTCTATTTCGCTTTCTGTATTTTCGTTTTTTCCCAAAAGGTTTTTTCCCAAACCGAAATCAGAACGGGTAAAGTTTCAGATACAGAAACAGGAGAAAAAATAGGATTTTCCGTCCTTCAGTTCTTACCATCCATGCAAATTGTGCAGGCAGATGAAAATGGAAAATTTCAATATCAATCTAAAAAACTCATTGACTATAAAGTTATTATCTCAATATCCGGATATGTATTGGATACTTTTCTGATTTCAAAACACAAGGATTTTCATTTTAGACTCCGGCCTGAAAACAGGGAATTAAGTGAGGTCGTTATTTCGGGAAACATGAATGAAGTTCAAAGAAAGGAAAGTGTTTTACCCATCGAAGTTTATACCCCTACCCTATTCAAAAAAACCTGGGCCCCTTCACTTTTGGAGTCCATCAATATGATCAATGGTGTTCAACCCCAAATCAATTGCAATGTTTGCAGTGCAGGGGATATTCACATCAATGGTTTAGAAGGACCGTACACCATGATTCTGATTGACGGAATGCCCATTGTTTCTTCTCTTTCAACTGTTTATGGATTGTCCGGAATTCCTCAATCTTTGATTAAAAGGATTGAAGTGGTAAAAGGCCCTGCCTCTACATTATATGGCTCAGAAGCGGTTGCAGGTCTTGTCAATGTCATCACCAAAGACCCGGGCTCAGCCCCATTGGCCAAAATTGAGCTTTCCGGCACTTCAATCGGAGAAACCAATCTGGAAGGGGCGATTAAATGGAATGTGGGAAAGCAAAATTCTTTACTTGGAATTAATCTTTTCAATTACGGTTTGCCAAAAGACATCAATGGCGATAACTTCACTGACATTGCCCTTCAGAAACGAATTTCAATTTTCAATAAATGGGATTTTAAAACCAATTCCATTGGCAAATCCTCTATTGCAGTCAGACTTTTTTCGGAAGAAAGATGGGGTGGCGAGTTGCAATGGAAACCCAAATGGCAAGGAACCGATTCTATTTATGGGGAAAGCATAGCGACCCGGAGGGCAGAATTATTTGGATCCCAACCCATTTCGAAAAATGGCAACTTCAAAATCGATTACTCCTACAATTACCATTTTCAGGACAGCTATTATGGAACCAGTTATTTTAAAGCAAAACAACATACCGCATTTACCCAAATCATTTGGCTGGGCGCTTCAGAAAAACTAAGTTGGGTTACAGGTATTCCGGTGCGCTTTATTTATTACGACGACAACACACCTGCCACTCAAAATATTGAAATTCAAAAAATCAGGAATCAGGGAACAAGGACTTTTTTGCCCGGAGTTTTTGGACAGGGAGAATATAAGTTTTCCTCTGTTTTCACCGGATTAGCGGGAATAAGATACGATTACCACAATGTTCATGGCAGCATCTGGACGCCTCGTTTTGGAATAAAATATAAGCTAAGTACAAATCAGGATTTGCGTTTATCTGCAGGAAATGGCTTCCGGGTAGTAAACCTTTTTACCGAGGATCATGCCGCTTTAACAGGTGCAAGAAAAGTGATAATCAAAGACAAACTTTTACCTGAAAAAAGTTGGAATGCCAATGTGGGATATCGTATATTTTTAAACCACCAAATGGGTTTTAGCAATCTGGATATCAATCTGTTCTATACAAGATTTTCTAATCAGATTGTTGGTGATTTTCTCACTGATCCGGAAAAAATCATTTATGACAATTTAAAAGGATTTGGAATATCGCAAGGCATTTCTATCAACTATGACCTTCAACTTGAAAATGGTTGGAAAGCAATGGCAGGCATAACATGGATGGATGTTTACAGGATGAGAAAATCAGACAAAGGAGCTCAAAAAAGGGAAACTCAACTTTTTGCCCCACCCCTTTCCGGAACTTTTTCTTTGAGTTATGTGAAGAATACCTGGAATTTTGACCTTACAGGTAGAATCAATGGTCCTATGAAACTACCGGTTTTTCCCAATGATTTCCGCCCGGAATGGTCACCCGTTTTTCCACTGATTAATTTTCAAATCTCCAAAAATCTGAAATCAGGTTTTGAAGTTTTTGGTGGGTCAAGAAATTTGCTCAATTTCATTCCCTCCAATCCCATTTTAAGGGCTTTTGACCCGTTTGATAAATCAATAGGAATCAACAATCCGAATGGATACAGTTTTGATCCTTCTTACAACTATGCTCCCGTTCAGGGGCTTACTGTTTACGCCGGAATGAGGTGGACCTTGAAATAGGAATCCGGCAATCAATTCTTTTTGGGCATTTTTCTTTTTTGTTAAAATAAAATAATGCTTCATTTGGAAGGAGAAATTACTTTTACAATAACTTTATCCTAGCCGTTAACCAATGAATAAAATCGAAAAACTCCTGATAGCAAATCGAGGAGAAATTGCCATTCGTATTTGCCGGGCTGCTTCTGAACTTGGCATTCAAACCATAGCCATTTACACCTATGAAGATCGGTACAGTTTGCATCGCTACAAAGCGGATGAGGCGTATCAGATAGGTCAGGATGATGAAACCCTTAAACCCTACATTGAAGTTGAGACAATCATCAATGCCGCAAAAAAATCTGGCGCCGACGCAATCCATCCCGGATATGGTTTTCTTTCTGAAAATGTGCATCTTGTAAGGCGCTGCAAGGAAGAAGGAATCATTTTTGTCGGGCCGGAACCAGAGGTAATGGAACAACTTGGGGATAAAGTGGCTGCCAAAATTCTGGCAAGAAAGGCGGGTGTTCCTTTAATAGAAGATAGCAAAGAAGATTTACTGAACTATGAAATCGCCCTGACGGAGGCAAGAAGAATTGGCTTTCCAATTATGGTAAAAGCGGCTTCGGGAGGAGGTGGAAGAGGAATGCGGGTGGTAAAAGAAGAGGTGGAATTAAAAAATGCCTTTGAGGAAGCCAAAAATGAGGCACTGAAATCTTTTGGAGATGACACCATTTTTCTGGAAAAATTTATTGACAAACCAAAACACATTGAAGTCCAGATTATGGGCGACAATTTTGGAAACATTGTCCATTTGTATGAAAGAGATTGCTCTGTTCAAAGGCGGTTTCAAAAAGTGGTTGAGGTGGCACCAGCCCCAAGATTGGCCCAGGAAATTAAAAATAAATTATATGAATATGCCCTTAAAATTGCCCGTGCAGTTAACTACAACAATGTTGGTACGGTAGAATTTCTGGTTGACCAGGAAGGGCAAATTTATTTTATTGAAGTCAATCCGAGAATTCAGGTTGAACATACCATAACAGAGGAAATTACTAAAATTGATATTGTCCGTTCTCAAATTCTTATTGCAAAGGGCCATAGACTTTCCGACCCAGAAATATTTATTACCCGGCAAGAAGATGTAACCATCCGTGGTTTTGCCATCCAATGCAGAATCACCACAGAAGACCCCGAGAACAATTTCAAACCCGATTATGGAACCATTCTCACCTATCGGAATGCCGCAGGTTTTGGAATCAGATTGGATGAAGGTTCATCTTATACAGGAATGCGGATTTCTCCATTTTTTGATTCTCTGTTAGTAAAGGTTTCAGCCTCCGGTCGAACATTGAAAGGCACTTCGATGCGGCTCCACAGGGCATTAAGGGAGTTTCGAATCAGAGGTGTCAAAACCAATATTGGCTTTTTAGAAAACGTAATTTCTAACCCCGTTTTTTTGAAAGGAGAAGCCACCGTTAATTTTATTGCTGAGCACCCAGAACTTTTAAAATTTGCCCAGCCACAAAACAGAGCCAACAAGTTGCTCAAATATTTGGGTGATATTTCAGTAAACGGACATCCTGAAATTCCAAAGCCGATTAAAGAAAAAGTCTTTCGAAAACCTGTTTTTCCTGAATCTGATTTTTCTAAACCAATACCGGAAGGAAGCAAACAGTTACTAACCAAATTGGGACCTGAAGGACTTTCAAGATGGTTAAAATCTCAAAATTCAATTCAATACACAGACACTACTTTGAGGGATGCCCACCAAAGTTTATTAGCCACAAGAATGCGTACCCAGGATATGGTTGCCATCACAGAACGATTTGCAAGGCAACATCCCCAAACATTCTCACTGGAATGCTGGGGAGGCGCAACATTTGATGTGGCACTTCGGTTCTTGCACGAATGTCCATGGGAAAGACTTCGGCAGATAAGAGCCGCTGCCCCCAATATTTTATTGCAAATGTTGATAAGGGGTTCTAATGCTGTAGGTTATAAATCTTATCCTGACAATCTGGTAGAAAATTTTATAGAAAAATCGTGGGAAACCGGCGTTGACATCTTTCGGATTTTTGATTCGCTCAACATTCTGGCAGAAATGAAGGTCAGCATCAATGCAGTTAAAAAATATACGGGAGGAATAGCTGAAGCAGCCATTTGTTACACAGGTGAAATGCTGGACCCCAATCAAAACAAATTTACCCTCTCCTACTATCTGGATTTTGCCAGAAGGCTGGAAGATGCCGGTGCCCATATTCTGGCAATAAAAGATATGGCGGGTTTGCTAAAACCCCAATCTGCTGAAGTTTTGATTTCCGGATTGAAAGAAAAAGTTTCGCTCCCCATTCACTTACACACACACGACACATCGTCAATTCAATCAGCTACTTATCTCACTGCAATTGAAGCTGGAGTGGATGTGATTGATGTAGCTATTTCCTCTTTGTCCGGGCTCACTTCTCAGCCAAATTTTAATTCCATAGTGGCCATGATGGAACACCATTATCGGGAATTGCCCTATAATTTAAGCAGTTTGAACCAATTTTCGAATTATTGGGAAGACGTGAGAGAAACGTATTATCCATTTGAATCAGACCTGAAAGCTGGAACAGCCCAGGTCTACGAACATGAGATTCCGGGTGGTCAATACAGTAATCTCAGGCCACAAGCCAAGGCTTTAGGGCTTGAAGATAAATTTGAGCAAATCAAAGCCAATTACAAGGTGGCCAATCAAATGTTTGGTGACATTGTAAAAGTAACGCCCAGCTCAAAAATTGTGGGTGATTTTGCCCTGTTTTTAACAACCAATAATTTAACAGAAGCCGAAGTTTATGAAAAAGGAGAAATTCTTCAGTTTCCCGATTCTGTAATCAGCTTTTTCAAAGGAGAAATTGGCACCCCGGAAAATGGTTTCCCCGAAAAGCTACAAAAGATTATTCTAAAAGGAGAAAAGCCTTTGACAGGTAGAAGCAACTCTGGTATTCCACCTTTGGCTCTTACCCAGGCATTTGAAGATTTCAAACAAAAATTTGGAAACGAAAAATCCTTTACAGACTTTCTGAGCTTCCAGATGTATCCCAAGGTTTTTGAGGAATATAACAAGCATTTTGAAATCTATGGAAGTGTTGAAAAGTTGCCAACCAAAGCCTTTTTTTATGGACTGGAAGAAGGCGAAGAAATTATTGTAGAAATTTCGCATGGTAAAAAACTGATTATCAGATTGCTGGAATCAAGTACAAGATTAGATGCCAATGGAAATAAGAATGTCATTTTCGAATTAAATGGCCAACTCAGGCAGGTTCTGGTAAAGGACAATCATTTCAAATCAACCAATAAACCCAATGCAAAAGCAACAGGAAGCAACCAGGTTGGAAGTCCTCTCCAGGGAAAAATATCCACAATTTTGGTAAAGGAAGGAGACCAGGTGGTGGAAAGAACTCCTTTGTTTGTGATTGAAGCTATGAAAATGGAAACCTCTGTGAATTCAATCAGGACTGGAAAAATTACTAAAATCCATTTAAAACAAGGTTCAATGGTAGATCAGGACGATTTGATTCTTGAAATCGGGTAGCTTTTTAAGCCTCCTGAGCCAATTTCCGGAGTGGCATAAAGAATATATTTTTTTGAAACAAAAAGCACCTCTGTTTTTTTTATTTCAAATTGCTACAATATGGCCGTTTTTTGTTTTTTTTGCCCCTTGTCTATAGACTTAAAGCTTTTATTGGTTTTCATATTAAAGTAAAAAACGTGGGTTCAAGAAAAAATTCAATTTACAAACCTTTGATTTCTAAAGGAATACTTCTTTTCAGTTGTTTATCATTGATCTTCATCCAATGTAAAAAAGCAGAGGAAAAAGAAAATCTGCCAAAAAGGTTGCCTACCGTTTCAACCCTTGTTTCAACCGCCTGGGACCAATTCTCGATTACGATGCAGGGAAATATTTCAAGTACGGGCAACGACGATATACTTGAAAGAGGGTTTGTTTATGGCCAAACCATGAATGCATCTGTGGATAGCAATAAGGTGGTAATTCCTCAGCCGGGTTTCGGACCTTATTCCATTCAAATTACAGGTCTGAAAGAAAAAACTCTGTACTATATTAAAGCATATGCAAAAACAAGAGTTGGCATCGGATATGGAGAGCCAGTGGGTGTTTCCACCACATATGGTCCTATTCCGAGCATCGATCTATTGAAAGTTGATGTTAACAGAGACTTGAAAGATTCTTTGTACTATGATGCCAACCTGAGAGAACAAGGGGGAACAGAAATTCAGGAAAAGGGGATTCTATTTTCAGAAAAAGCCAACAAACTACTTGGAATGACGGACATTGTGGTTGTTCCTTTTGGAGATAAGCTTTTGGGCAACTTCTCCGGAAAATTTTCAAACCCTACATCTCTGAAGCCTAATACACAATATTTTATTAAGGCATATGCAAGGAATAAAAGTGGAGTAGCATATAGTGCAGAGGCTACATTCAGAACATCCGGTTTGGTCCTTTTATCGGACATCCGAAGTAAATTCACCAAATCAGGTGATATTATTCTTGAAGGTAAAGTAAATGATGGCGGTTCATTACCCATACTGGAGCAAGGTTTTCTTTGGGGTCCTGCTACCATTTCAAACAACAGTTTTGTAGCGACCAATGTCAATGTTAAGAAAATAATCATTTCAAATATTTCAAATGATAAGATCATTGATACATTGTTTTCAAATGAATTGGCTGTAGGAACAAAATACAAATTCAGGGTTTACTGCAGAAATATCAGAGGTTTTTCATATCCAAAGGAGAACCCGTCTGAATTCAGATATTTGCCAATCGGGGCTGAATATCAGGATGGTTTTATATACAGGATAGACCCGGATGATCCTTCCAAAGGATGGATTGTTTATAAAAATGAAATGCCAGATTTGCCGGAATGGGGTTGCATTGGTGACACCATTACAACATCTTCTCTTTTTGGAACTTCAAAAGTAAACACTGACAATATTGTCAATCTTCAAAAAGGTTGTGCCCAGGCAAATATTGCAGCAAAGGTATGCAGGGCTTTAAGCCAAACTACCCCTCCGCCTACAACAGCCAATCCATGGAGCCTTCCATGTCAACAGGATCTTGAATTAATTATGGATACATTGGCGAAGAAAGGAATTGGTAATTTTGATTTAACCAAAAGTTATTGGAGTTCTACCCAGGAAGACGCAGTCAATGCTTTAACTGTTGGTTTAGTTAACAACAAGGCAAAATCTACTGCATCAAAGAAAAACTTAAAGTTTAAGGTAAGAGCGATAAGGGCTATCAACTAACAAATAGAAAGGTCTCTAAATGAGGCCTTTTTTTTTGCCATAATATTTAGGTGAAAGAAAAACCCTTTCATCTTAAAACTGTTAAACACATACATCCATAAAATTTGGATTTAAAATAGAAATTTTAATAATTTCTGAAATTGAAAATTCTTTGCCAACTATGGGCCTTAATTGAAGAACCAGGAATATGATTATTGGAATACCTAAAGAGATCAGAGAAGCGGAAAATAGAGTTGCCATTTCAACCGATGTGGTCAAACAAATGGTTAAAGCCGGTCATTCGGTAAAAATCACCTCTGATGCCGGATATAATGCGGGACAATTAAATGAAAATTTAAAATTAGCAGGAGCGGAAATTGTAAATGACAATGCCGATGTTTTTTCAAGCTGCGATGTAATTGTACAGGTAAATCCTCCTGATACTTCCCAAATTGAACTCATGCGGGAAGGCACCATACTTCTTTCCTATTTGTATGCCTATACCCAACCAGAGTTGGTAAAAGCATTATTGAAAAAGAAAATTACGAGTTTTTCAATGGATGCTGTTCCTAGAATTTCCAGGGCTCAATCCATGGATGCTTTAAGTTCACAAGCCAATTTAGCAGGTTATAAAGCTGTCTTGTTAGGCGCAAATGCGCTTGGAAAGATATTTCCTTTGTTAATGACAGCAGCCGGAAGCATCAAACCAGCGAAGGTTTTGATTTTTGGAGCTGGTGTGGCTGGTTTGCAAGCCATTGCTACGGCCAAGAGATTGGGCGCAATTGTAGAATGCACGGATGTCAGGCCCGAAACCAAAGAACAGGTAGAATCACTTGGAGGGAAATTTCTTGCGGTAAAAGATGAAGACGGGGTAAAAACAGAAGGTGGATATGCCAAAGAAGTATCAGCAGAATATCTTGCAAAACAAAAGGCTTTGGTTTCCAAACATGTAGCTGAAGCCGATCTCGTCATCACGACCGCTTTGGTTATGGGAAAAAAAGCACCAATACTTGTATCCGCTGATATGGTAAGATCCATGAAACCAGGTTCGGTCATCGTTGATATGGCGGTAGAATCAGGTGGAAATTGCGAGCTTTCTGAAAAAGGAAAAACGGTAATAAAGGAAGGTGTTACAATCATCGGAGAAACAAATATTCCTTCTCTTCTTGCTGTTAATGCCTCAGAATTATATGCCAAAAACATCTGGGCCCTCCTGTCGCATCTTGCCACAAAAGATGGATTTAAATGGGAAATGGAAGAGGAAGTAACCAAAGGAAGTTTAATTACCAAAGACGGGGAATTGGTTCATGCCTTTACCAAAGGCTTAATTTCTATATAATTTAAAATAAGAATAAGAAAACAATGGAAAACATACTGATTTTCATAGGAGAAAACCTCCAACTGATATATGTCCTCATTCTTTCAATTATTGTGGGAATCGAGGTAATAGGGAAAGTTCCTTCTGCACTTCATACTCCACTTATGTCTGGAGCAAATGCCATTCATGGCGTTGTAATTATAGGTGCTATAATCGTAATGGGCCAGGCCTCTCCGGACAATTATGCAGCCTTATTTATTGGCTTTCTGGCTGTTATATTAGGAACACTCAATGTGGTAGGTGGATTTGTGGTTACGGACCGGATGCTTGAAATGTTCAAAAAAAAGAAGTAAACTAAAATACGATGCTGAATAACATTCTTCAAATCATTTACCTTCTGGCTTCTGTATCCTTTATCATTGGATTAAAAATGCTCTCCGGCCCAAAAACTGCAAGGCAAGGAAATTTTCTTGCAGCAGCCGGCATGGGTTTGGCTATTGTAGCCACTGTATTTCTTTTTCAATCAAAGAATGGAGAATATCTGGGAAACAAAATCTGGATTTTTGCCGGAATCGCCATTGGAACAATACTGGGAACTCTTTCTGCAAAAAAGGTTAAAATGACTGCAATGCCTCAGATGGTCAGTCTTTTTAATGGGATGGGGGGCGCTTGTGCTGCAGCCATTTCCCTTATCGAATTCACCCACCTTGATGCCTCTTCCCCTTCGGGAATGATTTTTGTTGTGGTAGCCGGTTTAGTGATAGGTTCAGTTTCGTTTTCAGGAAGCATTATTGCCTATGCAAAGCTTCAGGAAATTATGAAATCGACAAAGAAGTTGCCCGGTCATAACTTGCTGACAGCTGGCTTATTGATTGGAATTGTAGTTTTAACTGCTTTATTAACAGTTGGTCAAATTAACCCGACCTTGTTTTATTTACTTTTTGCACTTTCTCTTGGATATGGCATTCTGTTTGTAATTCCAATCGGCGGGGCAGATATGCCTGTTGTGATTTCATTGTTGAACTCTTTTACCGGAGTTGCCGCTGCCTTTGGAGGTTTTCTTTATGACAATCAGGTAATGCAAACGGGTGGAATTCTGGTAGGTTCGGCCGGGACTTTGCTTACAGTTTTAATGTGTAATGCCATGAACAGGTCATTAACAAATGTTTTGTTCGGGGCTTTTGGAGGTTCAGCACCGACTGCGGCTGGGTCGGGTCAAAAATCCGAAATGGCTGTTCGATCTACAAATGCTTCTGATGTAGCCATGATTATGCATTATGCCCAAAAAGTGATTATTGTTCCTGGATATGGATTGGCTGTTGCGCAGGCACAGCACGTGATTCACGAAATGGAAATGTTGCTTGAAAAAAACGGAGTAACGGTAAAATACGCCATTCACCCCGTTGCTGGTCGAATGCCCGGACACATGAACGTACTACTTGCAGAGTCCAATGTAGCCTATGATAAATTGGTGGAAATGGAAGAGATAAATGAAGAATTTGCAACGGCAGATGTGGTTTATGTAGTTGGTGCGAATGATGTGGTTAATCCTGCTGCCCGGCATGATCCTTCAAGTCCCATTTATGGAATGCCTATCCTGGATGTTGACAAAGCCAAAACTGTGATAGTAAGCAAAAGAAGTATGGCGGCAGGTTATGCCAATATTGAAAATGAACTTTTTGGATATGCCAATTGTATGATGTTGTTTGGAGATGCGAAAAAGACATTATCGGAGGTGGTTGCTGAGTTAAAGAGTATGTAATTCACATAAAGGAATTTCGTATTTTGACATAGAATCCAAAAAATCTCAACTTAAACTCTTCGATTTTTTCAAAAGTTTAATTCCAGGCCTTTTAGCCTTTGTTTGTGTTTTCAACAACAAAAACTTCCTCGTTGTGGTGACTTTGGATTTACCTGGAAACCTCTGCCATTTGCGGTAACAATGACAAGTCATTAGATAGCTTTTCACGGTCAAATTTTTTCATTTTTTCGGGTGTACGTTTTACGCTCGTATTCAAAACGAGGGCGAAAATGCAAAAAATTTACACTCGTTTTTTAAATGGGTGAGGTATTGACACCTTAATGGAGTATGGTTCCCTGCCACGTTCCAGCTCATATTCTGTGGCCTCCGGCCAGTCCTTTAGATTGAAGGTCATGTGGCAAGATGCCAGAGAATAAAACGAAACACGCCAAGACATGACCCAATAAGCACACCGCCATCATTTGTAAAACCACCCACAGGCCAAAACAGAAATCTTATTTTTTGTAACTGCTGAACAAACGAAAGACGGCAAAGACCTGTTTTTCAATGTACATACATGGTATTTCATGTACGAATTTAACCGACATACCATTTTTAGGATTATGTTTGCACCAATCTATTAAAATTGAATGACATAGAATAAAGTACAGCCTTGATGGCTGACATATTATAATAACAATCAGCGTTTGCTGAATCCTGCACAGGAAAAGTCGAAAATTCTAAAGAAGCAGAGAGAAGAAACAAACGCTCACGCCAAGGCGTGGGCTTTGCTATACTCTGCTTCAAGGGCTTCGACTCCCTCCTGTGCGTGTTGGCAATTGTCCCACGCTGATTTTTTATACCACTCTGTATCGGGACAGTACAGGGAAAACATAAAAAAATAAAAATGAAAAAAATTCTTCTCTCTGCACTTGTCCTGCTTGCCCTTGCCAGTACCGGAACGGCACAAACTCTCCCCTCGTATGTGCCCGCCAATGGCCTCGTTGGCTGGTGGCCCTTTAATGGCAATGCGAATGATGAATCGGGGAACAACAATAATGGAAGTGTGAATGGCGCTACGCTTACCAGCGATCGTTTTGGGAATGCGGGGAAGGCGTATAGTTTTGATGGAGTGAATGATAATATTACGACAGAGGTTAGTTACCCAACTGGCGATCAATCAAAATCATTTAGCCTTTGGCTTAAAATAAACCAAATCAATGATAGAGGTTGGGTAATTGGGAATAATGTTGGCTGTCAACCTGGTACAACTTCATCAGGGTTTGGATTATTCACAATTGGACAAACACCTGAACTTTGGTTTCATGGTGATGGTTTTGTTGCTGACATTCCAAATATTTTAACATATGATACCGCACAATTTTATCATGTAGTAGCAACTCATGAGCCACTACTTACGAAAGTATTTATCAACGGAGTTTTGGTTTCAAGTGAAAACAATGCCTTAAACACTTCAATTGGAAAATTTCTGATAGGTTCAAGAGTTGATCAACCTACAGATCCAAACTGTCTTGAAGAATGGTTTAATGGTTCTATCGACGACATCGCCATCTACAACCGGGCCCTCACCCAGCAGGAAATTACCGCTTTGTACCAGGGTGAAAACACCAGCGCCAACTGCCTCTCATTACCCTCCAATCTGCAACAGGGTCTGGTAGGCTACTGGCCATTTTGCGGTAATGCCCTGGATGAAAGCGGCAACGGAAACCACGGCACTGTAAACGGTGCTACGCTTACCAGCGACCGGTTTGGGAAAGCGGGGAGTGCGTTTGATTTTGATGGGGTGGATGATTTTATTAATTGTATTAAACCTGGCCCTACAGGGAGCAGTTCGGATATTAGCGCTTCATTCTGGATAAAAACAAACTCTGGAAACTGGGGTGAATTAATTGGTTATGGTGATAATGGGATTTCAGGCAGGGATTTTAGAATCTATATTAATGGTTTCGGAGGATGCCCAAATTCTATTTATTTTGACTCTTTCAACAATGTAAAAGGTTCTGAAGATAATTTCGGTGATGTTTGGAATCACTATTCAATTATTTACAAAGGGCAGTCGGGGACTACGGTAGATAGTTCATTTATTTATAAAAATGGTCAACTATTGGCCTCTGGATGTTATTACTATGTATCAAGTGTTGATAGCATTGCTGGTGTTTATCCTATTGTTTTTGGAAAATATCATAGTGATTTACCTTCTCATCAAAACTCAAAATACAATGGCTCCCTCGACGACATCGCCATCTGGAACCGGGCGCTGAGTCAGCAGGAAATTACGCAGCTGTACAACCAAGGCATTTGCAAAACCAGCATTACCGTAACGGATACACTGCTCATTCACACCAGCATTACCTCGTACAATCCGGTGGCCTATGGCAATACGTTAAAAGTATGGCCCAATCCGGGTAATCAGGACATTACCCTCGATGCCGGCAACCTCAGCAGCATGCAGGGCTGGAAATACAAGGTAGCCAATACATTGGGGCAGACGGTGGTAAACGAAACGGCCATCAGCCAGCAGCAAACCCTCATCAATCTCAGCACCTGGGGCGGCAACGGCATTTATTACCTGCACCTCATCAATCCGCAGGGGCACGCCATCGAGATCAAAAAAATCGTGCTGGCACCGTAAAACCAGAACAAACCAAACCTGGAAGGTTTTTAAAATCTTCCAGATTTTTTATTACCAATCGGATACCTTGAAACTGAGCCTGCCTTTAGGTAGGCGCTATTGGGTTAGAAATCTCAAATATCTCATTCACCCCATTGCCATTTGCGATTAACAGGTTTGGGACAAAAGCCTTGCAAGTGCAATTGACTCGTCCTAAAAAAGTTTACAGTTTATCTGATTACACCTGATATGAATTTATTAGTGGGTTTTCCTTCTGATCCTGCTTTATAAATATAGGTTTTTGTTGGAAACATTTCTTCCATATTTCTTTGGATTTTCAAATATAAATATTGGCTTGAGTTTGGTAACCGATGCTCATATATCGCTTTCCGTCTTTGAATAAATATACTATGGCTTTTGTTAGTTGTCAGGCTTTCTTTATTGAGTTATTATCCTATTTATCAATATATTAATCCGTTAGAATTCTATTCAATCTCTCTGCCATTGCATTTTTTCGTGGCTATACTTTTCTTTCAATGGTAGTTTCCACACGGTTTGTTTTGTCAGGGTTACCCAGCTTTCCCTTACATCTATCTCAAAGGCTGGCTCCATTCTTTCTATTCAATCTTCTTTTTTCAATTTTGAAGCCGGATATTATCAAATATTCAAACGAATCAGAAGGTTAAATCATATTCCTGTTATATCTCGTTTGTGCTGTTGACATTGAAAACTAAATTTGATTGAATAGCCTCTACAATTCTCAATATCAAATATTTAAAAGCCGGTCTTTCATAATTTTGTTAAAACAAAATCCAACGAATCATTTTTTGAAATAGATTTGACCTCTAAATCTAAACTTAATGAAAAACCTCAAGATATTTTTGGTTTTAACTTCTCTCCTGTTTTTTACGGACATTGGTTTTGCATGGGCAACCCGGGTTATCGGAGCTGAAATGTCCTACAAATGGGTTTCCGGAAACACCTTTTCATTGGAACTTACAGTTTACCGGGATTGTGGTTCACAGCTTGCCATTGGAAACAGACAGAGAATCTACTATTCTTCATTTTCCTGCAGACCTACCCAGGACTCTATCAACATGGTTCAGGTTGGTTTGCCTGAAGATATCACCCCAATTTGTAAAAGAGAACCAAGTACCTGCAATGGCGGAACAGGGCTTGGAATCCAGAAATATAGATATGCAGGCTCAATAACATTGCCAGGCAAGTGTACGGATTGGGTTTTTTATTTCCGACTTTGCAATCGTTCTTCTGCCATAAATACCATTTTAAATCCCCAATCAAATTGTATTTATATAGAATCGAGATTAAACAATCTGACTTCGCCTACAAATAATAGCTCTAAAATAAATAACGACCCAATTTCCTATCTGTGTAAAGGTCAATTTTCGGAAATAAATCCGGGGATTATTGACATTGATGGAGACAGAATCAAAGTTGAAATGGTTGCTCCCCGGACCAATTCTATCATTCCAAATGTTGTAGATTTAAATGTAGTTCAATATGCTGATGGGTTTTCTGCAACAAATCCACTATCCAATCAAAATGGTTTTGGATTTGATACCAGCAACGGTACTTTGAAATTCACTCCCAATCAGGAACAAATCGGGCAGGTTGCCTTGCGGGTTTCTGAATTTAAATCTGGAAGGTTTGTAGGAAGCACTATGATTGATTTCCCAATCCTGATTAGATCCTGTGCAAATGCGACACCCTTTCTCGCAGGTTTTAACAATGGACCAAGTCAGGAACTTCTGGTTTGTGTGGGAGATAGTTTAAATACAAACATCGTTGCCACGGATACCAACCAAACAGATACTTTGCGAATGAATTGGTCTAATAAGCCTTCAGATGCTGAATTTACAACGAAGAAAGGAAAAGGAACAAGTTTTATAAATATCAGGTGGTCACCTACTGTGGCTGATACCGGCAACAGAACCTTCACAGTTACAGTTGATGATGACCGTTGTCCTGTAGTTGCCAGTTCTACAAAAACATATACTTTAAAAGTCAGATTAAAACCAGAAATAAGGACTGCAGGAGATACTTTCGTTGCCTGTGGCGTTATTGTTCCGATTTTTGCGACAGTCACCAAAGGACTCGCACCTTATGCATATTCCTGGACAGGAAGAACAAATACGACCCAAACCATTGTCGTAGGGCATGGCACGTATGTGGCCAGGGTAACTGATGCAACAGGTTGTTTTGCAGAAGATACCATCAAGCTTAAAGGCTCATCAATTTCAGGTAGTATCACGGTTGACACCTCCTGCCTGGTGGAAGGTGTGCAGCTAACCGGTGTTCCTGTTTCCTCTAATACTGGAATTACTTATAAAATGGAATGGACATTTCCGCCTGAAAACCAGACTTTTGTAGGAGCAACCATCAGAAGAAGATTTCAAACCTCTGGAAACAAAAATGTGATTCTGAAAATCACAGGATCAGATAGTTGTACAATAACTATTATAAGGCAAATTAAGGTTTGCGATCCGCCTCCCGTAGTTGCGCAATTTGCACCAAACGTTTGCCTGGGAAGACCATTAACAGTTGGTGTCGGTTCTGTCGCTGCTTCAGATGTTTGCCAGACTTCAAAAATTGAATTTTACCTGATTGCAAGCAATTGGCTTCTTTTTCCAACAATAGGGTCTGTAACGTTGCCACCAGATAGTTTAAGGCCAGATTCAAACACCTTCAGGGTAACTACATTTTCACCCAACAATTGTAAAAATCAAAAAGAATTCAAATTCAAAGTCAGACCCTCTCCGGGAATAAGATTGGTTCCTGATGTGCAGGGAATACAATTCAATTGCTTAAAACCAGACACAACCATCCTTATCAAAATTTTTAAAGATTTCCGGTTTATTAACGACAGTATTTGGGGACAGGTGGAATTGCCTGATACCACGCTGAAGATTCCAAAATCCAAACAGGATACCATTAGCTATACCCTGAAATTAAACAAACCGGGAGTGATAACCATAAAGGCATTGATTGATGGAAATTGCTCAGAAACCAAATCATTTTCTTATCTGCCACTTGCTCAGGCCACTGTAAGCTTAAGCAAACACTGCAAAGCAACCGATTCCGTCACAATAACTCCATTTTTTCCAAGCCAGAGGTTTAAAAACTTTATGATCGATTTAGGGAATGGAAACCAGTCAGTCGACTCAACATTTACTGTATTTTACCAACCCAATGGATTGTATAATGGATTTTTCAGAGTAGAAGATTCCCTGGGTTGTAAGGACACCACGGAGTTCACAGTTGACACGAGGCTTCCGGATTCTACTGTAATAACCAATGGAGATACCATTTGCAAGGATGCAATTTTCAAATTCAGAATTCAGGATACCACTTTAGTTTCAGAGTGGAAATTCAGGATAATTGGATTGGATTTTATTTTGAACAACAAGAAAATGGAGGACTCCCTGGCCTTAGGTTTTTCAGGTCAAAATCCTGTTGACATTTCTATTAAATTCAAACAAGGTTGTACAAGAAACTGGTCTATTCCTTCAAGATTTGTAAGGCAACCTGTCATTCCAAAATTGACAATGAACAATGTTTGTGCATACGACAGCAGCCGGTTCCAAGGGGCAGTCACCTTTTCTGAATTCCCTATAAAATCATGGAATTGGAAATATTTCTATCCACCGGGAGTGAACCTGCCTTTTAGCGAAGATTCCGTCCAAAATCCTGTACGGCTTTTTAACTATAATGGTAAATTCAGGTCCATTTTTTCGGTTGAAAACATGAAGGGGTGTTTGGGAAAAGATACGTTAGATTCAAATTTGGTATTAATAACCAAACCTCTTTTTGCAGTAAATGGCAATTGCCAGAACGATAGTTTAATTTTCTTTGTAGGAGATGTTTTAGACATTTATGAAAATATTGAGAGATACACCTATGTCTACACAGATAGCTCCTTGGAATCTACTGGAAACGGACAGGGATTATTCCAGTTTAAAGAACCGGGCGTGTACCAGGTAAGCTTGATCGCATATTCGATAGAAGGATGTGCTAACAAAGACACCAATACCCTGGAAATCAAGCCCAGACCCAAGGCAGTTTTTTCAATTCCCCCACCAGAGATTTGTCAAAATCAGAAAATGATATTAGATGGTAGAAACTCTAAACCTGCAACACCTGATCAGAAGTTGACATCCTTTGTTTGGGCAAGCAGTTATGAAAATCCAATTTCTTCAGACTCCCTAATTGAAACCTCAATTTCTGATGTTGGAAGTGCCTATTTTGCCCTACAGGTCAAGTCAACAAATGGCTGTCAGGACTATCTTAAAATTCCATTTACAATTCGGCCAAGGCCGCAGGCAGACTTTTTGGCCAATGAAGGTGACCTTCAACGAGGTGACCGGATTTCGTTTCAAGACTTATCCGTAGGTGGAACCTCCTGGAAATGGGATTTTGGGGATGGAACTACAGATTTCATTACCGATTCATCTCAAAGTTCGCCAAACCATAAATACAGTTTTGGCCAGAACTTTAGTATCAAACAATGGGTAAGCAATGATTTTGGATGTGCGGACAGCACCACGAAAGAAGTTAATTTAAAGTCGTTTATCGCATTACCTGGTGCCTTTTCTCCCAATGGCGATGAAAGAAATGATGATTGCAAGCTCCTTCACCGCCTCATTAAGGAATTGAAAGAATTCAAAATTTACAACCGATGGGGACAAGTAGTTTTTGATGGAGGTTCAAACCTGGATTCCAAATGGAACGGCACCATTGACGGCATTCAACAACCCAATGGAAACTACCTTTACATTGCAAAAGCCATTTCTGTTTTTGGGGAGAACCTTGAGTTAAAAGGAAGTATTACCTTAATAAGATAAGGTTTAAACTTTTTTTAAACACTCTTCATAATTCCCTATAGAATTAAGAATAACCATGCAAACCAAAGCAGCATGTGTTTCTCTTCATTTTTTTAGTAAAAATTTGTTTTTGACTAAAATCCTAATTTGATTTGATTCTTAAACAATAATTAAACTAAAATGAGAAAATTATCCACAAGTGGAAATTCTTGCCTGTCTTTCTCCTTCAAATTTCTATTCGTTTTCTTGTTTTGCTCCCTTTATTTGGGTCAAATCCTGAATGCACAAAATTTTGATTGGAAATGGCAAAATCCTTTGCCAACCGGCAACACCCTGATTGATGTCTTTTTCACTGACAGCCAAAATGGTTGGGTTGTTGGAGATGCAGGAACAATATTTAAAACCGCAAATGGTGGAACAACATGGGTTCAGCAAAATAGTGGTACGACCAACTCCATCAGTTCCATTTATTTTGCCGATTCTGAAAATGGCTGGGCTGTTGGAGGTTTTGGCAATATCTTAAAAACCAGCGATGGTGGAAATGTTTGGACCAATCAAATCAGTGGAACTGCGAACTCCTTGTACGGGGTTTATTTTACAGCAGACATGACCGGCTATGCAGTCGGGGAAAGTGGAACCATCTTAAAAACGTCAAATGGAGGAGCAACCTGGGATGCACAAATAAGTGGCTCTACCGCATTGTTAAATCAGGTTTATTTTCTGGACAGCCAAAACGGATGGGCTGTCGGGGCTTTAGGATCAATATTGAAAACCACGAATGGGGGAGCCAACTGGACAGCCCAGACCAGTGGAACCAACTTTTTTGTTACCGATGTCTTTTTCAGAGATACCCAAAAGGGTTGGGCCGTTGCAATCAATGGATTGATTTTGAAAACAACCAATGGTGGAACCACATGGACGCCAAATAATTCCGGAATAGGTGGAGTGGCTGACGGAATTTATTCAATTTTCTTCACTTCAGATGTAAATGGCTGGCTTGCGGGTCCGGATGGAATCATCAGAAAAACAAACAATGGAGGAAACACATGGAACAACGTCAATTCTTTCACGGCAAATGATTTAATGGCAATTTTCTTTATAGATGGTTTGGAAGGAAGAGCAGTAGGAAAATCCGGCGTTATATTAAAGACAGAAAATGGAGGAAATACCTGGACAAAAGATGGTATAGTAGCAACCGCACAAAATCTAAAATCAGTTTATTTTCATGACACCCAAAAAGGAACTGCAGTCGGAAATAAAGGGACGATAGTTTCAACGGGAAACGGAGGCGCAAGCTGGACAATGCAAAATTCAGGAACGACAGCCAACCTTTACGGCATCACGTTTTCGAATCTTCAAACAGGTTGGGTTGTTGGTGATTCCGGGATTGTACTAAAGTCCACAAACGGAGGAACATCATGGCAAAAGCGAATCATAGACATTTATACACTTCTGGATGTATCGTTTGCGAATCCTGATAATGGCTGGGCAGTAGGAATTTATGGTAGAATAAAGCACACATCAAATGGAGGAAATACCTGGACAAATCAAATCAGTGGCACTGGGTCTAATCTTAGAGATGTTCAATTTTTAAATCCAAATTTAGGTTGGGCGGTAGGCGATAGTGGAACAATTATTAAAACAACAAATGGTGGAACCACCTGGCTTTCTCAAAATCCAGGGAACTTTTTTGATTTTACATCTGTATTTTTTACCGACAATCAAACGGGATGGATTACTGGATTTCAAGGAAAAATAATTAAAACAACCAATGGTGGAGATAGCTGGCAATCTCAAAATAGTGGAGTGGGCGTTCCATTTTTTACAGTTCAATTCCTCAATTCTCAAATTGGCTATGTAGCAGGTGAATTTGGAATTGTAAGAAAAACCACCAATGGTGGACAAACCTGGTTAGCCCATGCAAGTGGTTCTCCATCAAGAATCAACTCAATTGCAATTGGTGATGAAAGCATTGCCTGGGCAGTTGGAAATGAAGGTTCTATAATTACTACCATCGCAAACAACCTTCTCGACCCAAATGCACTTTCCACATTGGTTTCGGGAAGAACTTTTGAAAAAACGGGTACCACATGTGTTCCTGGGTCTGTTTCCATGCCTGGAATTGTAATAAAGGCCATGCCTGGTCCCTATTATGCCTTGAGCCAAAATAATGGAAATTATGGTTTAAGAATTCCAAATGGATCAAGTTCAAACAACTATACACTTCAGGTGGTTCCACCTTCAAATATTGTGCTTCAAACAGAAGTCAATTGTCCGCCAGACAACCAAATTCCAGTGGCGATTGGAACCAATCCGGATACTTTAGATGGAAAAGACTTTGGATTAAAAATTACCGAATGTCACCATATGGACGTTCAAATTGCATCCAACAGAAGGCGCAGGTGCTTTTTCAACACGACCAGTGTATATTATTCCAATCAGGGATCCATAACTGCCCCGGGTGCTTATATCCTTGTGGAGTTTCCTAATCTTGTCCGGCCTGTTTCCTGCCCTACCCCTCATGTGGCGGTTAACGATTCTGTCTGGAGATTCAATATTGGTGACGTGGCTCCGGGAGTTGCCGGAGAAATTTATATTATGGACTCGGTGCTTTGCAGAGATGTTCTTGATATTGGAAAAATGCAATGCACCAAAGCAACCATATTTCCGGCACCAGATTGTCCGCCACCCTCTGGATGGTCAGGTGCAGAAGTTGATGTAGACGGAACATGCAATAATGGTTTGGTTTATTTGGGAATTTACAACCGAACGAATGTAAACATGGTAGACTCAGTTGATTATTGGGTTTATCTGGATTCTATCCTTGTAAAACAATCCAAAGTAAGATTGGCTGCTGGCGACAGCTTGAAATTGATAGTTGAAGCCCAGGGATTAAATGTGCACCTGACAGCGAATCAGGTTCCTTTTCATCCAACAGAAGTTTTTGTAAGTACAACCATTGAAAATTGCCAGGATACAACAATTTTCTTCCCAAGGCCTACAATCAACAGATTTGCAAAACAACAAACTCCGAATTCGAAAAGGCACTGTTTACCGATTTTTGGCGCATTTGACCCCAATGATAAACAAGTATTTCCCATTGGATTTACCAACCAAAACATCATTCCACCCAATACAAAACTGGAATATCTGGTTCGGTTTCAAAATACCGGAAACGATACCGCCTTTACTGTTTTTGTAATCGACACACTTGATTCCAATCTGAATCCTGAATCTTTTGAAATGGGTGCTGCAAGTCATTCATACCAGCTAAGAATGCAGACCACCCAAAATGGAAAAACATTTCTAAGATGGCAGTTTAACAACATTCAGCTCCCAGACTCCAATACCAACGAGCCTGCTTCCAATGGGTTTGTTCAGTTCAGAATTTCTCCAAAGGCTGGATTAGCCTTAGGTTCTCAGGTGAGGAACCATTCCGAAATCTACTTTGATTTCAATCCGCCCATTATCACTAACCAAACGCTAAGTACTTTTGACAACATCGTCTTTTTAGACCCTGGCCTGAATGACAATGTACAAGTGGTGACTGAAACCAAAGGAAGTATTACTCCTGAACAAATCGGCGTAAACCTGTATCCAAATCCGGTTACCAACCATTCACTGACAGCAGATTTCCAAACCAAAGGCAGTTTGACTCTTTTCAATGCCCAGGGCCAATTGGTTTATGAAAAGTTAAATATTGAAGGCAAACAAGTGCTGCCTATTCAATTGAGAACTGGTTTCTATATGGCGCAGTTGCGTACGGAGAAGGGGATTTCTGTGGTGAAGGTGGTGGTGGAATAGCTATTTGAATCTAACAAATTATCGGATACAAAAAAGGAGGCTCAAAAGGCCTCCTTTTCCATTAGTTTCAATTTAAAATTCTAAACTGCATCGCTGCTCACCTTGGCAACCAGATATTCTCTGTTCATCATGGCAATATTGGACATCGATATTTCTTTCGGGCATTCTGCTGAGCAGGCACCGGTGTTGGTACAAGCTCCGAAACCTTCTGCGTCCATTTGGGCTACCATGGCTTCGGCACGGCGTTTTCTTTCGGCTTGTCCTTGTGGAAGCATAGCCAATTGAGAAATTTTAGCACCCACAAAAAGCATAGCGGAAGCATTTTTACAAGCTGCCACGCAAGCACCACAACCAATGCAGGTTGCAGAGTTAAACGCCTCGTCTGCTATTTCTTTTCCTATTGGAATGTCGTTGGCATCCTGTGCAGAACCTGTGTTAACAGATACGTACCCACCGGCATGCTGAATTCTGTCAAATGCACTTCTGTTCACCATCAAATCCTTCACCACAGGAAAAGCTTTTGCTCTCCAGGGTTCAATAAAAATGGTATCGCCATCTTTAAAACTACGCATGTGGAGTTGGCAGGTTGTGGTTTGTTGCGGACCGTGAGGCCTTCCGTTGATAACCAAAGAACAGGCACCGCAAATTCCTTCCCGGCAATCGTGGTCAAAAACAACTGGCTCTTCTCCTTTTTTCTGAAGGTCTTCGTTCAACACATCCAGCATTTCCAGGAATGACATGTGGTCATTGATGCCGGAAATTTTATATGGTTTCAATTCTCCCTTCGCTTTTTCATTGGCTTGTCGCCAAATTTTCAGGGTGAGGTTCATGGTTTGCATAAGCCTTAAATTACTTGTAAGATCGTTGTGTAAGTTTTACGTTTTCAAATTTCAGTGGCTCCTTGTGAAGAACCTCTTCTTTGTTGTTGCCCTGGTATTCCCATGCTGCAACGTATGCATAGTTTTCATCATCCCGAAGCGCCTCACCATCCGGTGTTTGATATTCCTCGCGGAAGTGACCGCCGCAGCTTTCGTTTCTGTCCAAAGCATCCTGAATCATCAAGGCTCCTAATTCTATGAAATCAGCCAGACGAAGGGCTTTTTCCAGCGATTGGTTCATTTCTTCGTTTGTGCCCAATACTTTCAGGTTGGTTTCAAACTCTTTCTTGATGCCTTCAATAATACCTTTGGCCTTTTTCAAACCTTCGGCGGTGCGGCTCATACCACAATAATCCCAAATTGTAAGTCCAAGTTGACGGTGTAATTCATCAACCGTTTTGGTTCCTTTCTGGGCTAAAAATCCATTGATTCTTTCTTTAACCTTATCCATGGCGTCTTTAAACTCAGGCAAATCGGTCGTTACTTTTGTAGGACCGATGGCGGCTAAATAATCCCCAATGGTGTATGGAACAACAAAATAACCATCGGCCAAACCTTGCATCAAAGCCGAAGCCCCAAGTCTGTTGGCACCGTGGTCAGAGAAATTGGCTTCTCCCAGGGCATAACAACCTTCCACATTGGTCATCAGGTTGTAATCTACCCAAAGTCCGCCCATTGTATAGTGGACAGCAGGATAAATCCGCATTGGAGATTGGTATGGATTTTCACCTGTAATTTGCTGGTACATGTCAAAAAGATTGCCATATTTCGCTCTTACCACAGCCTCAGAATCACGCTTAATGGCATCTGCAAAGTCCAGATAAACAGCTAGTTTAGTTGCTCCTACGCCACGACCTTCATCGCATACATATTTGGCATTTCTACTGGCAACATCTCTTGGAACAAGATTTCCAAAAGAAGGATATTTCCTTTCAAGAAAGTAATCTCTTTCTTCTTCAGGAATATCGGTTGGCTTTCTTGGATCGTCTGCCTTTTTTGGAACCCAAACCCTTCCATCATTTCGAAGCGACTCAGACATCAAAGTCAGTTTGGATTGATAGTCACCTGATACCGGAATACAAGTCGGGTGAATTTGTGTAAAACAAGGATTAGCAAACAATGCACCACGCTTATGGGCTCTCCAGGCGGCCGTTACATTGCAATTCATTGCATTTGTACTCAGATAAAATACGTTTCCATATCCACCTGTGCAAAGCAAAACTGCATGTGCAGCATGACTTTCAATGGCGCCAGTCACCAGATTTCGGGTAATGATGCCTTTTGCTTTTCCATCTACCACAACCATATCCAGCATTTCTGACCGGTTGTACATTTTAACTTTTCCGGCAGCTATCTGACGATTCAATGCTGAATAGGCTCCCAAAAGCAATTGCTGTCCTGTTTGACCTCTTGCATAAAATGTTCTGGAAACCTGCGCTCCACCAAAAGAACGGTTTGCCAAAAGCCCACCGTATTCTCTTGCAAATGGCACGCCCTGCGCAACGCATTGGTCAATAATGTCTACTGAAACCTGTGCAAGGCGGTACACATTGGCCTCTCTTGCCCGGTAGTCGCCTCCTTTTATTGTATCATAAAATAAACGGTGAACAGAATCACCGTCATTTTGGTAATTTTTTGCTGCGTTTATACCACCCTGAGCTGCAATTGAGTGCGCTCTTCTTGGTGAATCGTGAAAAGTAAATGCTTTTACATTGTAACCCAATTCAGCCAATGAAGCTGCTGCTGAGGCACCTGCAAGTCCGGTTCCAACAACTATAATTTCATACTTCCGTTTGTTGGCAGGATTAACCAGTTTCAGATTGAATTTATGGTTAGCCCACTTTTCTGCAAGCGGCCCACCTGGAATTTTTGCGTCTAATGTCATTTTATTCAGTTGTAGAATTATTAGTAAATAAGCCAGAAATACAGAGGCATGGTGGCAAAACCGATAGGCAGAATGATGGAAATTAAATTTCCTAATCCCTCAATAATCGGCGTATATTTTTTGTGTTCTATTCCCAGCGTTTGGAATGCAGAAGCAAAACCATGTTGTAAGTGAAAACCCAAAAGCACCAATGCCAACAGATATAAAACGGAATACCACCATTCCTGTTTAAAAACTGTGGCTACCAAAAAGAACATATCCTTGTATTCTTCTCCTTCAATATTGACATAACGCATTGTTGCATAGTGATATGGAAAGTAAAAATTCAGCAAATGGATAATAAGAAAAACCAATACAATAGAACCGGAAAGTCCCATATTTTTAGAAAACCAGGTCACTTTTTTGTTGTTATTGGAAACAGCATATCCAACAGGTCTGGCAGCTTTATTCTTGTTGGTCAACATAAGCGCCGTTATCATGTGAATTAAAAAACCTGCCAACAAACCAATTTCCAGAACCCGAATAATGGGCGCTGTGGACATAAAATTGGAATACAAATTAAATGCGGCACCCTCATCACCCTTGAATAGAAGGAAATTTCCTGATAGATGAACCAATAAAAAGGAAACTAAAAATAATCCCGTGAGGGACATCGTGGCTTTTCGCCCAATCGAACTTGTTAAAGTGTTTGTAATCCAACTCATTATATCTAACTAACTGTTTTTTGTTTTACTCCTTAAAAACAGGGCAATATTATAACCTAAATCATTAGGGACTAAATCCATGTAAGTTATGATTGATTATTTAAATTAATTCTTAATAAGGATTTGGCCTGCCATTCCATTTCAAACCCGCATCAATTTAATTTGTTGTATTTTGGAGTAAATTTTTGGTCACTAAGAATTTCAGGTCAAATTTGCATTCAACATCTGCTATGTTAAAACGAACTCTCATTCTGGCTATTTTGTTCCTTCCCTTGCTGGAAGTTTTTGGAACGCATATCAGAGGAGGATATATTTCTGCAAAGCGAATTGAGGGCTACAAATATGAATTTCTGCTGACGATTTACAGGGATGCGACAGCGGAAACTACCAACCCTATCAATGATTTATATCCGGATAAAAATTCTACAGATAAATTATCATCCAACAATCTGGTACCCGTAATTTCCATTCCCGGAAAAAGGACAGAGATATGGCAATATAAATTTACATATACATACAGATCACCTGGAGTTTACACTGCATACCACTACCAGCTAAACAGAAACACCAATGTATTGAACATGGACAATTCCCTGAACACTACATTTTATGTTGAAACAAAAGTTATCATTGATCCGTTCCTGGATTTAGACCAAAGCCCGGTTATAGCAAAAGCTGCAGTAGATTTTGCATCCATAGGTTCTGTTTACCGCTACAATCCGGGCGCTTCCGATCCCGATGGTGATAGCCTTTCCTATAAACTGGTTCCTTCCAGACAGTTTTTACCTGGCCAGGATGTTTCCGTTGAGGTGACCAATTACAGGGATCCTGCAGTAAGATCAGGTGGTTTGGATTCAGCCAATTCCTCTCCTGCTACTTTGGTGCTCAATGAATTAACCGGAGAATTAACATGGAATTCTCCAAGACTTGTCGGAGAGTTTAATACGGCCATAAAAATTATTCAATGGCGAAAACTGAGGGCAGATAGACCCAAAAGAGATAGCATTGGATTTGTACTTCTGGACATTCAGATTATTGTCACCGACTCAAGAAATAAACCTCCGGTTTTATTTGTTCCAAGAGATACCTGTGTGGTAGCAGGTGCATTTATCGATGCAAGAATTGTGGCCAGAGATCCTGACCAAAACCAGATGATAATGTCATTGATTGGTGAATTGGATACAATTTTTCCAAAAAGTAAAAGAGCCCGGTTTATTCAGAATCCCGGAAGTACATCCCCATTTTCAGGTCAGTTTGAATGGCAAACCAATTGCTCACACGTTAGAACCCAACCTTATTATGCTGTTTTTCAGGCAGAAGATATTCCATCCATTCCGTCTCCTTTGGTGGACATAAAAATATGGAAAATCAAGGTTATTGGCCCGCCACCTCAATTAAAAAGAGCTACCCCTGAAACAAACGGAAAACTTCGAATTTCCTGGAACCCATATGTTTGTAACAATGCATCAAAAATATTCATTTACCGAAAAATTGATAGTTCGATGCTTGTCCTGGATACCTGCAGGCCCGGAATGCCACCTGGATATGGATTTGTTAAAATTGGTGAGGTTGATGCGAAAGACACATCTTTTGTGGATGACAACTCGGGAAAAGGCTTGAAAAAGGGTCCTGCCTATTGTTATCGGATAGTGGCCGTTTTTCCCCAACCTGCAGGAGGAGAAAGCCTGGTCTCAAACGAGGTTTGTGCCACATTGGAACTTGATATTCCACTGATAGTCAATGTAGATATTACAAAAACCGGAATTAACAATGGAGAAATTCTGGTGAAATGGACTCAACCATTTTACATAGATACTGTAGCATTTAAAAAACCATTTAAAGTTCAGATTTTCAGAAATTCAGGAAATGAACCTAAAATTTTGGTCAAAACCACTTCAGATTTAACAGATACAACCCTCCTGGATGTGGGGCTGGATACCCGGAATAAAATTTACAATTACTCGTTGCGATTTGTTTTTGGTGAATTGGAAAATACGGTTGACAGTTCCGAAAAAGCATCTTCGGTTCGGCTTGACCTTAGTCCCGGAGTAAAAAAAATCACATTAAAATGGAATGCCAAAACACCATGGACAAATGATGGAAAGCAACATTTGGTTTACAGAGAAATAAACAATGCTTTCGTTTTAATAGATTCTGTGCAAGGCTTTGGAGGCGAATACCAATATGTGGATGAAGGAAAGTTTAATAATACGCCACTGGAAGACTCTGTTCTTTATTGCTACTTTGTCAGGACCAGAGGAACCTATTCAAATCCATTGGTGAGAACCCCGTTGGTGAACGCATCTCAATTTCTATGTGCCTATCCAAATGACACAATAAAACCTTGCCCACCGCCCGATTTTTCTTTGGACACCCTTGAATGTCAGGTTTGTAAATCTGCTCCAAATTGTAAAAACTGTACCTTTCTAAACAATACAGAGTTTTCAAGAAAGTTAACCTGGCGGGCTGTTTATCGGGAAGATTGCGGGGTTGATATTGCTAATTTTAATGTCTATTATTCAGAACATCTGGATGATCCACTCGTCAAAATTGCGAGTGTGAATGATACTTTTTTTCTACATACATCTCTGACTACGCTTGCGGGTTGCTATGCAATAACCTCAGTGGACAGGTCTGGAAATGAAAGTTCCGTCGCAAACAGAACCTGTGTAGACAACTGCATCGTTTTTGATTTGCCCAATACCATAATTCCAAATGGAGATAAATTCAACGAAAAGTTTACCCCAACCTGTTTTTCAAGGGCATTTATTGAAAGTGTTAATTTTTCTGTTTACAACCGATGGGGTCAAAAAATATTTGAAGAAGATGTGCCACCAGAAATAAACTGGCTTGGGATAACCGAAAACAACTCCACCATCGTAGTTCCCGGAGTTTATTTCTATTTAGCTAAAGTTAAAACCAAAAGGCTGAATAAGGATGATGAGGATATGATCTATAAAGGTTGGATATTTATTGCCAAATAACATGTGTGGAAGATTCTCCCTTGACCGAAAACCAGAAGCTTTAAAGGCCAGATTTAAGGCCAAATTAAACCTGGACGAAAACGATACGCCACTTTATAACATTGCTCCTTCCTTAAAAGCGGCCTGCATTACCAATAAAACCGAACCTCAAATAAGTTTGATGGATTGGGGTTTGGGTAGCAAAGGGATGGATGGAAAAAGCAGGACCTTGATAAACGCCCGTTCAGAATCCATCAATGAAAAATGGCCATTTAAGCAATTGCTTAAAAACCGTTGTCTTGTAATCGCCTCCGGATATATTGAATGGAAAACCATTGGAAAAATGAAAATACCTCATTTGCATGTTTTGGAGGATGGCGACCTTTTTGTGATGGCAGGTTTGTTTGAAGAAAACCCGGATACCGATTCCCAAAGATTTACACTATTAACCATGGATGCCAATGCGCAAACTTCCGTTATCCATGACCGCATGCCTGTTATTTTAAACAAGGAAGAAGAGCTTCTTTGGCTTAATGACATGGATTCTTCCTCAGATTTCCTTAAAAACAGCAAAATTCTGAATTCCAAACCATTAAAAATTTACCCGATTTCACCCAGAATAAATGGAAGCTTTAAAAATGACCCTGCATTATTGGAACGGACCGCTTATACCGTTGTTGAACAGCTTCAAATTTTTTAAGAAAAGCATTTGAAAATTCTAATTGTAAAAATCGGTGCCATTGGAGATGTAATTATGTCATTGCCGTTGGTTTCAGAGATTAAGAAAAAACATCCTGAGGCAAAAATCACATGGGTCTGCGGAAAAGTAGTTTATGACCTTTTGATAAACTTCAAGGACATTGATGAACTAATTGTAGTAAATGAAAATGAGTTACTTAACGAGGGATTTCCGGGTAAAATAAAAGCAATCTTTACGGTATGGAAAGCTCTTTTCCTTAGGAAATTTGACCTTTGTCTGTATTTTTATTTCAGTGACTTATATAAAATTTTAATTCTTCCGGCCAGTTGTAAAGAAACCAGAAGATTCAAAAAAAATGGGGCCGAAAGGCTTAATCCCATTCCGGGAAGGCACCACACAACAGATTATATCTCTACGTTTTTCCAAAGTGAAGGGCCATTTTCATTCAACCCGGAGTATCCTCAATATTCTTATCCCTTTACACCGGTAAACCCAATCAAAGCCAGCTTTCCCGGAAAAAAGTGGGTTGTACTTTCTTGTGGAGGAGCCAAAAATATTCTCAGAGATGACGACCTAAGGAGGTGGCCAATTGAAAGCTACCAAAAGCTAGGACAAATGATTGTAGAAGCTGGTCATCAATTGATATTAAGTGGAGCCAAATCTGATTTATGGGTTGAAAAACACTTTGAAGAAATTCCACACCAAAGCCTGATTGGGAAGTTGGGTCTAAATGATTTCATTTCTCTGCTCAAGGAATCCGACCTCTTGATAACCCATGATTCGGGGCCATTACACATTGCTGATTTGGCAAATTGTCCTGTCGTTGGGCTTTTTGGTCCAACCATTCCACATGAAAAACTAAGCCTGCAGGAAAAATCTGATTTTATCTGGGGGGGCGAAAAACTTAGTTGCAGGCCTTGCTATGATGGAAAAACTTATGCCACATGTTCAGACAACCAGTGCATGAAATTAATCTCTGCCAGACAGGTATTTGAAAGAGTGGAGTTCATATTTAAAGGAAATAAGTTTTAGTTTGCGCATATTTTGATTTTTAACTCATTTAATATTTTTAACACGAAGCTTAACCCTACAGTAAATCCCAGGAAAATCAAAAACCACTGTTTCCATGTTTTTAATTTTTCTTGTCGCGAATGGTGAATCAACTTTTTAAGGCTTATAAATCGGCTTTTTCCAATTTACAGCCAACAATCTGGATTTTATCCATTTCTATGTTTATTAATCGAAGTGGCAATATGGTATTGTTGTTCACTTCACTTTACCTAACCAGAGACCTTCATTTTTCTTTTAGGACTGCTGGTTTGATCATGAGTTGTTATGGCATTGGTTCGGTGTTTGGGAGCTTTACCGGCGGCTGGTTGACTGACAGAAGAGGCCATTTTAGCATAATGTTTTGGTCTTTGATAGTGTCAGGCTCCATTTTGTTTTTATTGATTCCAGCCAAAGATCCAATACATATTGGGGCCATAATATTTAGTTATGCATTTTTTTCTGACATGTTCAGACCGGCAAATTCCTCTGCCATTGCAAGTTATAGCTCTGTTGAAAACAGAACGAGATCGTTTTCAATGGTAAGGCTGGCGACCAATCTTGGCTTTTCACTTGGACCCGCTGCGGGTGGATTCATTGCTATGATTTTTGGCTATCATTGGCTTTTTGTCCTGGACGGACTTACAAGTTTTGCCGCTGCTTTTCTATTGTATCTTTACCTTCCGAGGCAGTCAAAAGAAGAAAAACAAAAAATTAATTCCCGAATCCGGACCAAGGGAAGTTCAGCTTACCGGGACATGGCATACCTGGTTTTTATTTTTCTGGTTGCACTTTATGGCACCAGCTTTTTTCAATTATTTGCTTCAGTGCCCCAATATTTTAGTAAAGTATGCCAATATTCCGAGGGTACGATTGGCATTTTATTGGCGCTCAATGGATTTATCGTTGTGGTGGTTGAAATGCCTCTGATTGCATTTCTGGAAGGGAGAAACCAAACCTTTCGATATATTATTTATGGAGTCATTTGCCTGCCAGTGGCTTTTTTCATTCTTCAATTTGGGGAAGGCTTGTTAATCTGGTCCATATTTTACACCCTAATGATTACACTTTCAGAAGTTTTTGCAATGCCTTTTATGTTGAACTACGCCTTGTCCAGGCCAGCTAAAGAAAGGCAAGGTGAGTATGCCGCTTTGTATGCCATCGCCTATGGAATTTCAAACATTGGGGCCCCAATTTTAGGTCTCTACATCGCTGACCAATTTGGATTCCATGCTATGTTTAACTTCTTCATTGTACTTTCAATTGGAATAGCCATCGGTTTCTGGCTCCTGGGTAAGAACAAAAATGCACATTACAGGCATTAGCAGATTTGAGTTTCAGAACTCTTGTCAGTGGTGAAATATAAAACGATAATTCGAGGTTGATTACATGATAAGAGCCTCTCCTATTTTTCAAACCAAATATTTTTTTTTAATGTTATTTTCTAAAATAACACTGTTTACAGAGTGGATTACCTAGGGTCCACTGAAAAAGTAAAAATCTAACCCACAAAATCCTTCCTTCCAAATGATTGTCGGTTTCCAAGATTCATACTTTTTGGCATTGCCCCAAAAAGTATGCAAAAAACTCTAGCTTTTCCAATGCTCCTTCCCGCTTCCAGCCCACCCTCGCTGGAAAAGCTTCCTCCCCGCCTTTTTTAAATGCAAGCTTTTTGATTGGTTTATTTTAAAAGCCTTGCACATTTATCTAAAATTTCAATCTTAAACAGTGGATAATAAGTAGATAAAAGCTTTTTCAGCAGGCCTTACATAATAAATGAATTCTACTTTCAGAAGGTTATTTTTCAGAATTAATTCTGGGGCTTTTAAGACCTATAAAACCTTAAATTCAATTCTTCGGTTGAGAAGTCTTTTTCCTTCATCTCCATTGTCATTAAGGGGTTGGGTTTCCCCAAAACCCTTGGATTTGAGTCTTGTTTTTACAATTCCTTGTTTCGCCAAATGTTCAACAACGGCTGAGGCCCTTTTTTGACTCAATAAAAGATTGTCCGGGTCCTGGCCAACGTTATCGGTATGGCCAGAAACTTCGATGTTCATTTTTGGATTAAGGCTCAGTAGCCGGCCAATTTTCCGGAGCTCGATGAGAGAACCTGGCAGTAAATCAGATTTTCCACTTTCGAAGAATATATTGTTGAGTACAATGCTTGCCCCAGTCCGAATCGGCTCGAGGTAAACATCCTTTTTGATGCCTTCTTCAGGATTTGGCAGGGAATCAATGGGCAATGAAAGACTTTGAAATAAATATCCCGGCTTGGAAACAAACATCCCATAGGTCCTTTTTTGCTGAACAACAGCTGTATATGAACCAAACTCTTTGTCAGATTCCAATGAAAATTCTGTTTTACCATTCTCAATATTAATCAATTCAACCTGCGCCTGAATTCTTTGCTTTGTAACTGCATCAAATATGGTTCCGGTTAGAAAAGTACAGGAAGGTCCATTCTTAAAAGAAACCGGAGTTTTAAACATTCTGATTTCACTGGATAGCAATTCCCGGTCTCTTCTTTCTTCTATACAAAAAAGCCCTGTCTTTCCACTTGCAGTTATAAATAGCCCGGATTCATCTTTTGAGGTGTTAATAACCTTGCCTAGATTTTGTGGCTTCTCCCATTCTTTTCCTTTTTTTCGGGTAAAAAACAGGTCAACTTTTCCAAACCCGGGATGCCCATCTGATGCAAAATACAGCGTTTGTCCATTTGCATGAAGAAAAGGTGTTTCCTCATCATAAGGGGTATTTATGGTTGGCCCAAGATTATAAGGAACCTGCCATTTGTTATTTGTATCTTTTTCAGCACACCAAATGTCCATTCGTCCTTCTCCGCCGGGCCTGGCGGATGTGAAAAATATTTTTCTTCCGTCTGCAGAAATGGTGGGATGTGAATCCCAATAGGGTGAGTTTATTTCCCTGATAGGCAATGGATTTTTCCATGCATTCCCCACCCGCTCAGAAATAAAAATATCGCAGCTGCCTTGTCCTTCGGGAGATCCACATTTTGTAAAAACCAAGATCCGGGCATCTGCATTGATGCTGCTTGTGCCTTCATTTTCCCGTGTATTAATATTTGGCGAGATAGGTTGAGGTGCGGTCCATTTATTGGTTACTTTTCGACTTACGTAGATGTTCTCATCATACATATCGTGGGTGCCTTGCCTGGCGGTAAATATCAAAAAGTTTTCATCGGAAGTCAATGCTGGAAAATACTGCAACTGAAACCTGTTAAGCTCCT
>JAIXQU010000151.1 GCA_027485575.1 Cytophagaceae bacterium | reverse complement strand
CCAAAGATGAACTTCTTCGCCTGAGTGCTGTTTTGCACGCAAATGGAATTGAAGTGATTCAGGATGTGGTGCTCAACCACACCAACAGTGCAGGAACCAATGGCGGCACGGGAGGTCAGGACCCTCAGATTCCCTTTTCTATGGCCAACGAAAGCGGATTTAAAAACTTCCGATATGCATCGTATTCAACCCCCATGGTAAATGAAACCCAGGCCGACTACTGGACAAGAAACGGGCGATGGCCAAAAAATTACCCGAATTTTTACCCCAACCTGAACAACAATTGCACCACCGGGGATATCTGCAGCAATTTTTTCGGGCCGGATATGTCTTACGAAGCCAGCGCCTTCGGCCGAAGCTCCAACATTCCCACTTCGGGCACAGTGGCAGTGGGCAGTGTGAACCGTGCCTATGTAAATCCGCTACAGACTTCAGACTATATGCGGAACAATTCAAGAAACTGGTTTATCTGGATGAAAAAGCAAACCGGGGTGGATGGTTTTCGCTGGGATGCAGTGAAACATTTTCCTATCCCGGTGCAGCAAGATTTGACATACAATATAAAATATAATACGCCCAACTGGACCAAAGGCGGAGAGTCTATGTTTAATGTCGGGGAATGGATTGGAAGCAAAGCCGAACTCGACAATTATGTGAACGCTGTAAAAAGCGGAACGGAAGAGCACACCGGCACATTTGATTTCAGTCTGCGGGGATACGGAAGTAATGGTGGCCTGTATTCTATGGTATTGTCGGGCGGGGGTTATAATTTGCAAAATTTGCCTGCCGAGCAGCAGGACAAACGCTTTATGAACTATGCCACCCAGCGGGTTCATCGGACAGTTCCTTTTGTGAACAGCCACGATACCTATCGGCCCAATCTCGATGCCAATGGAAACTTTTTGAAACCATTGGGTGATGCCACCGGCTGGAATACAGGATCTGAACTTGGCGGAAACGGCCAGCACATCGATCCACGGGAGCCCAGGCTGTATGCGGCATATGCAGCTGCCTTTGCCGTAGATGGCAATCCCTGCGTATTTTTTGAAGATTTATTTGATGTCGGTACGACAGGAAAGCGTTGGAGTCACCAGCCTACGAGTACTGTAGATCTGCCTGTACGGGAAGACATTGCCAACCTCATGCGGGCACATGGTAAACTTAGTTTTAAAGATGGTGATTTTGCGGTAGCCACTGCCAAAACAGGTACAGCGGCGGCTTTCCATTCCAAAGGAAGTTCAGGTGATCATCTGGTAGCGGAGCGAATCGGCAGGGCTTTCATTGGAATTACAGATAAGTATGCTGCTGTTTCAGACAATTCCCAGGATGAAGAAGTCTGGGTGAGTGTGGGAGATTTGAGTTGGGTTGGAAAACAACTCATTGACTTTTCGGGTGCCCATGGCCTTACTACAAGTCTGGTGTACCCGGATGGAAGAGTATTGATAAAAACCGCACCTGTTGGCCACAATATTCCGGGTGCCTGCGGTCACGGCTATTCCATTTGGGCACCGGTGCCTACCGGAGTAACCTTTGCCACCATTGCCGATTTACAGCAATACCTGATGACCTACAGCCCGGGCCGGGTTGCTTCCACAATTCAGGAATGGGAAATGGCTAATGATCTGGGCGACAGCCATATCAATTCTTTGCGCCAGGGCGGCAGCCTTCCCGCAAACTCCACAGCAGAGCGTACCGCCGGAAGAATATATGCCCAGGCTGGCTTGCCCATCAGCATTTTGCTTTATCCTGAGGTGAACTCCCGCAGTCAAACCCTTATGATTTATAATACCGGCAATGCAATCGTTTCTCAAAAAACAGGAACCTCCTCCAATACTGCACCCCTTTCGCATAGTTTCACACCCGGCACCACAGGCTGGTACAGCATCAGGGTTAAGAACGGTGCCTCCAACACAGCGGCAATGAAGGTATGGGTGAATGTTGGTTATACTGCACCTTCCGTGGTGGACACGAGAACCAGTCCCGGAAATCTGAGGGAAGCTATTTTTTCAGAGGAAGCGCAAGTGGAGAGCTTTAGTATGAGCAAAGAAATATATGCTTCCGTTTTTCCCAATCCAAGCGCTGGGGATGTTTCATTTGAATTCAGCGGTGTGGCATCTGATGAGACGGTTAGGCTTCAGGCCTTTGATATCCGTGGTAAACTGCTTATTGACTTCCAAACTGAATCCTCCCGGATGGCGGATCGTTTCAATGGGCAGTTCCGAAATATGGGCAGGGGCATTTACCTGATAAAAATGTCGGCACCAGGTCTCAACCAACAATTGAGACTAATGAAATCTGAATAAGAACCGGAAAATTTTTATAAACCAAAAGACCCCGCTGTTTTGGGGTCTTTTGGTTTATGGATAAAATGGAAGCGCAGAGAAAAGAAATTCGATTTGAAAAACCAGCCGGTTCTAAGAAAGTCATTTCCTTCCCTAACTTTGTTTCATAATCATTTTAGAAAAATGAAAATCGTCCTTTACGTCCTACTTGGTATCATTGTTCTGGTTATTGGAATATTTGGCTACGCCTTTTTCAAATTAAATAACATTAAGGATACCCGTGATTTGGAAATAAGGATCGATAAAATGTCGCTGTCTTTTATAGAAAAAAGCCATTCTCCTGGTTTAGGTATCGTGGTTATAAAGGGAGATGATGTTTTTATTAAAGGGTATGGAAAACGGAATGTGGAACAAAATCTTTTGGTAGAACCCAATACCATCTTCGAAATCGGTTCTATTAGCAAAACCTTCACTACGTTGCTTTTTCAGCAATTTATAAATGAGGGCAAGCTCAACCTAAATGATCCATTGGTTAAATTTTTACCCGAAGAAGTAGGAAATATTCCAAAAGATAGTGTCACTCTTTTTCATCTTGCCACCCATACCAGTGGCTATCCCGGAATACCTGTGGCAATTCTCAACCAAATGAAAGACAGCCTTAATCCGTATAATGGTTTAACGATGAATCATGTATTTGATTATTTAAAAAATCCCTCTGATAAAGGACCAATAAACCTTGAAGAACCGGAATATTCTAATTTTGGAATGGGTCTTTTGGGGAACATTCTGGAGTGGAAATCAAAAAAGACGTATGCAGAATTATTGGAGGAAATGGTATTGAAACCAATTGAAATGAAATCAACATATTTTCAAACCATAGGAAAAGAAACTGACCCAAATCTTGCATCCGGATACAATGAGGAAAATAAGTCCACTCCTCATTGGAATTTTCAGGTATTGGGTGCAGCCGGAGCGATTCGATCTTCGCCAGTAGACATGGCTAAATACTTAAAGGCCAACTTGATAAAAGGCTCCTCGCCAATTTCCAGGCCGTTAGGCCAAACCCATGTAAGCTGTAATTCAGAATCTTCCAGTCCGCAAGGTTTGGGCTGGTGGATAGATGATGTAAGAGGAGAAATAACCGGAATGGGAGATATCATTTGGCACAATGGGGGCACGGGAGGTTTTTCAAGCTACATAGGATTTTGCCCAAAAACAAAGGTGGGTGTAGTGGTTTTGGCCAACAGGTACACCGAAGAAACCGATAAACTGGCAGTCAGACTTTTGCTTGAGGCTTCAAATATCAGTTTCTCCAAAAAGCATTAGCAATAAGGCTATGCTTTTTCTTCTGATATAACTTCCTGAATTTTTACAAGAATAAGGCTGGCTTTAATTTTTTTCATGATGGTAAACTCATATTGGTTTACAACCATTGAGTCATTCACTTCTGGAATTTTTCCAAACTTATAAATCAGGTAACCTGCAAGCGTTTCAAAATTACCGTCTTCTTCAATGGGTCTTGGAAGTCCTTTGTTAATATCGTGCAATGATGCTGAAGCAAGAACAGAAAAACTACCATCTTCAAGGGCTTCTACATAAGGAACTTCATTGTCAAATTCATCCTGAATTTCGCCTACAAGTTCTTCAAGAATATCCTCCATTGTGATTATCCCTTTGGTGTTCCCATATTCATTGACAACTACTGCAATTTGTTGATGTTTTGTTTGAAATTCCTTGAGCAACCTGCCCAGAAGTTTGGTTTCCGGAATAACCATAATGGGTCGCATAATTTCAGAAATCTGAATGGTTTCTTTCTTTCTGATTTTCATTAGGATATCTTTCAGATAAACAACGCCGACAACCTTATCCAGGCTTTCCTCAAAGCATGGAATTCTGGAATATCCACCGTCTAAAACCTCCTCTAAAATTTCATCGTCAAAATTCCGGATGTCAATTGCCAGAACCTGAGATTTAGGAACGATAATTTGCCTGACTGACCTTTCTGAAAAATCAAATGCATTCCTGATGATTTGGTAGTTTTCTTCGTCAATGGTTCCGGAATCCTTTCCTTGTTTTACCAGGTAACGAAGTTCATCACTGCTGTGGACCTCCGCTCCATGTATAACTTTAACCCCTAGAAAACGAAGAACAGCATTTGCAATTCCATTTAACATCCAGATAAAAGGTCTGAAAATCAAATAGAAAAACCGAAGTGGATATGCCACAAACAGCGTTGTATTTTCTGAACGTTGGATGGCAATTGATTTAGGGGCCAATTCACCAAAAACAATATGAAGTACGGTGATGATCGCAAAAGCAAGGGGTAAGGCCAAATCGTGGGCCAGCTTAGGTTCCATATGCAAACCCAAAGCATGCATTGCTGAAATGATGATTTTGGAAACGACCGGTTCGCCAACCCAGCCCAGACCAAGACTTGCCAGAGTTATGCCTAACTGTGTGGCTGCCAGATAACCATCAATATTATGGACAATTTTTTTTGCAAGAATTGCAGATGGATTTCCTGCCTGCGCTTCCAATTCCAACTGGGATTCTCTTACTTTAACAATTGCAAACTCTGCTGCAACAAAAAACCCATTTAAGAAAACCAGGAATAGGGTAAAAAATATATCAAGACTCATTCATTACTTTTTCAAGACCTTCAAAACCAAATCTATTGAAGAAGGCATTTTCAATTTCAGATTGCAAATATCAATATTTTCAATTTGACTGGCATTTTTCTTTTAAGCCCGCCCAAACTGAGTCAGGCATTACCTTTATGCTTTCTGTTTTACGACTAGAAATCTCCTCTAAAATGGCATTGGCCCTTTTTTCCGAATCGGGATGGGTACTCAACCAAAACATTTGATCCGGCATTCCATTTTCTGCTTTGGCCATTCTTTTCAAAAAATCGGCAAATGGTCTTGGGTCCATTTGGGCTTCTTGAAGATACCCAACTGAGGTCAAATCGGCTTCTGTTTCCAAAGACCTGTCGTAAGCTGAGGAAGTTAAATTTTTAGCGGTTTCTTTAAATATTTCACCGCCTTTACCTGAAGCAATTGAAAGCAAAGCAGAAAGGCCAACTTCTTTCACAAGCTTTTTCATCACGTGGTTTTTGTCGATATGGGCAATTTCATGTCCCAAAACCCCGCATAACTCTTCCGGATTTTTGCAGCTTTCTATCAACCTGGTATAAACCACCAAATGGCCATTGGGTAGGGCAAATGCATTTACCTCGTCTTTTTTTACGACATGAAGTTTGATTTCAGAATCTATATCGTTGGCTTTAACGAGCACATCCACCAATTTCTGAACAGGTTCTCTTATTCTTTCCGACTTTACTTCATGGTTCATTTTTTTGATAAACTCCCAGTACAAATCACCAAGTTTATTTTCTGTCTTTTTGCTAATTCTCTCCACCTCAAATAGTTTTATCCAATCTATTTGCTGCAAAACCAGTAGGGTTCCAAAAAATAAAACCAAGGTTATCAGGAATTGAAAACCAATCTTTTTCATAGGTTTGGTTTACAAATCAGGTTTGTCAATGGACCAAAAAACCACCATTCAATATGATTCCCTTTTCTGGTTTCGATGGCTGTTCTGATGGTGATGATAAACTCAATCAGATTGAAAATCAGTATTGTTAGCATATAACCAATAAAATTATTGGTCACATCTTCGCTACCAAAAATGATGGATATTGTCCACCAAAACCCTATGCTATTCATTGCCAGCATTGAAAGCTGTGAAATCAATGCCTGGGTACAATGCCACCTGACAAAATACGTTCCCTTGCGGTTTCCAAGGTAAAAAATTAAGGTAGCAATAAGATTAACAATGGGTAGGGGGAGGCCAGCCATTAAAGCAATTAAAGACATCAGGTAACTATTGCTTGCCTTTTCTGCCTCATGCTCACCTGGTTCATATTCAAATTTCATTGTTCTAGTAAAATTTATAAAAATTCCATACCCAATTGATTATCAGCAATGCTATTGCTGGAATGGCAACTGCTCTTTTTTTTAATACCCATTCAGCTTTTAAATAAAATTGGTAAAGGCTATCTTTTTTAATTAAAAAATCTCTCAACAGCCAAATTGGAACAACCAGCAAGCCAACCAAATAAATATAGCCGACTGGGTTTAAAGCAAAACCTTTACCAAAATTTCCCCTGATAATGGCCAGCAATGCACGGGTAGAACCACAGGAAGGACATGGGAACGTGGTTAGATTTTTAAATAGACAGGGCGTGAGCGAACTTTCTTCCACATGTGTTGCCTCAATCAGATTCAATCCAATCCAGAGAAAACCTAACCCACAGAAACCAGCCATTAAAAAATAAAGCTTGTTCCTGCTCATTTATTATCAATATAAAAAGGCCGAAAGCTTGGTATAATTCTTTTCACGGGTAGCATCCATAATCATAAACCAGTCAATGATTGCCCAAATTCCCAACCCGCCACAGGTCAATAGTTTACCCACACCAAGTCCTGTATCGCCAATCATAAATCTATCAACTCCAAGGCCTCCGGCAAGAAGCGAAACTATGATAGAAGTAGTAGGGTCTTTGAATTGAATGGTTTGGATAACTCCCCATTTGGAATCATCAATCATCAAAAGTCTTTCTCTGATTTGGGGCAATTGGTGGCTTTCAAAAAATTTGCTATTGGCCAATATGAACATATCTACTTTGTTCGATTCCATTTAGGTTTTGTTTATTTAATATTTATTCAAGTTGACAATTATAGTAATTTTTAAAAAAGAAAACAGGTTTCAATAGAAAATATAGCCTTGCTATTTGATTTGAAAAACAAATTGAAATTAAAAACCATGGCATCTGGTTATTAAAATTGGTGCAACAAGGTTAGTATTTAACTTTTATTGAAGGCCCTGATTACCAAAACTCCATGTATCAGAATCACCTTTTCGAAAAACTCCTGCCCAGACTTTTGCCGCCCGGAATGAGCCTATGACCTCAGTTTGATAAATAAAAAAAACTTTTCCCACCACAGAGTGAGTCTGTAACCAGCCAAAATCGCCAAGATTTGTTCTCCAATGGTAGCCCTGATTTGGTAATTTAAGGCCTTATTAAGATATAATGTTGGTTCAATCTGCATAGAGAACCTTCCACATATTTATTTTCATTGGTGTCCCTTTGGAAATTCTTCACCAAGCCACTTTCAGGCCTTGGTCTCTGTAATTTTCAAATTTTGAGTCCTTTGTAACGATAGTCAGATTTTGTTTAATGGCTTGCCAAATTAGCATCCTGTCAAACGGGTCTTTGTGATGGGCTGAAGTAAGTTTGTGGTAAGAAGAGGCTTCTGCCGGAGAAAGAGTCAAAAAATCGAATCCAAGGTTTTCTGCCAAGGCAGGAAAGTCAGAAGGAACAATACCATCCAACTCCAACTTACCAATGGAGAATTTTAAAGATATTTCCCAAAAACAAACCGAGCTCACATAAATCAAATTCTCTTCTGATTCGAGAATTTCTTTAGCCTTTTTAGAAAGTTTGGATGTATCAGTAATTGCCCAAATAAGGGTATGAGTATCAATCAGATAATTCATCTATCCTAGAAACTCCTCTTCTGAAATTTTAAAATCGCTATGAAAAATTGCAGCTGCTTTGCCTTCCAACAGACCAAGTTTACGTTTTCCAGATTTTTCAACTGGCTGTGGCATAAAAACCCCAATAAGTTCTTTATTCTTCCCGAAAGTCACAGCTACCTTTTGCCCAGCTCTTACCCATTCAATTGCCTCAGAAAAGTGCGCCTTGAACTGGCCAACTGTCATTGTTCTCATTTTATTTTATTTGGTTCCACAAATTTAACTTTTTTTGTCTTTTGCACTAATAATGCCTATAACCTGATATTAACCTGAGGCCCTATTGTCATTATGATAAAAAAACAGAGCTTGTCCCACCAAAGAGTGAGTCTGTAACCAGCCAAAATCGCCAAGACTTGTTCTCCAATGGTAACCCTAACTTGTTAATTTAAGGCCTAATAAAAATATCATGTTGGTCCAATCTACTCCTACCATCTTGAAGCATTCAAAAACCCTATTTCAAAATTTATGTCTTAAATCTTTTAACAACCTGAAAGTTTCTTTTCCATCTTCATAAAACTTGCCAAAGAACATTTATAATTCTCTGGCCTATGGCAAAAATGGCACCTTTCACTCAATGGAACCCAGCCGGAGAAAAGTTGCTGCTACCTCAAAATAACTCTTTTCAAAAACTGCTTCCCTCCCATTTCTAATTTGACGTTGTACATCCCTGGAGCAAGGGTAGGCAAAGAAATAGAATGTTTTTGATTGACCAGATCAAATCTTAGATTGCCTTTAAGTGCAACGGCACCTCTTAAATCTGAAATTTCAAAGGCAGCATTTCCTACTGCGTATGAATCTATCAACTCTATAAAAAGTTCATTGCCCGAAGTCGGGTTTGGAAAAATCTGTAAATCCAATGGAAACCGAATCGCTGGTTTTGAGCCTGCAATGACATGGGCTCTTATAAAATTGGGTAGTCCCCAGCCAATCTGGTTGTTTGGAAGTGTCACATTGGAACCACTGGCTTTCAATGCATTGATTACCTGCATGGCTGTTAAACCTGGATGTGCCTGCCAAAATCCGGCCACAAGACCAGCGATAATCGGAGCGGAAAAAGAGGTCCCATTGTTGGCAGAAACCCCGGAAGTCGAAAAAACATCCGCAGTTATTGTTCCGGAGCCAACAGCGACAAGATCTGGCTTTACCCTTCCATCGATTGTAGGGCCTTTTCCACTAAAAGAGGAATAATTTTGTCCGTTGTTGACTGAACCCACTGTCAGGATACTATCGGCGTCGGCTGGTGCAGAAATCCAACCACCCCAGGAAGAATTGTTTCCTTCATTTCCAGCACTGCAAACCACAACCATCCCTTTTCTGGCAGCCATACCTGCTGTCCTGGAGGCAAGTGTGGTTCTACCATCAAAAATAGAGATGGAGTAATCAAGAGCCTGGGTATCAAAAGTGGTATATCCCAAAGATGAATTCACCACATCTGAACCAATGCTATCGGCAAGTTCCAAGCCTACAGCCCAATAAGCACATTCAATTTCGTTTTCAGTAGCAACCTCTTCTGTTCTGATCAAATAATAAGAAGAAGCATAAGCACCGGAAACAAGGCTTCCAGGTAAAAATCCCCCAATATTGCTCAACACTGAAGCGCCATGCCAGTGGTCAGAAAAAACATCTCCATCCTTGGAAACCACATCCCGGGTTCCCAACAATTTTTGATTGGCAAACATGTGCGCAAAGGCCTGATGTTCATTAACATTTAAAAATCCCCCATCCAAAACAGATATCAATTTACCCTCGCCATGAAAGCCCCAAGAGTGCATTGAATCTATTCCAACAAGTGAATTTTGGGACAATGATTGTCCATAATCAAGGCTTTGGATTCCATCTTTACTTTTATTTTTAACCGGCGATTCTTTGATTTTTGAATTCAAGGCTTTTGAAGAAACCACATAGGGAAGTGCAAGAATGGTTGGTATGAGCTCAGGCAAACAATCAATAATTGCCCCATTAAGCCATTTAAGAGGATAAACAACGGTGGCTCCTACATTTGAAATTCCATTGAGATAAGCAGGTTTTACCGGTAAATCTGTAGAATCGAGCGGGAGATTTTGTGTAATTCTCCTTTGAATGGAACGCTGAGATAAAAATTGACCTGGATTGGTTATTGAAAATGGATTTCCACTCTTTTTGTCTTTAAAATAAACAACAAATTTTTTGGTTTGAGCATTTGCGGAAAAACCGAAAGCAAAAACCCATACAAATAAAAAAAGCTTAGTTTTCAATTCCATTTTCAACCAATGTGTATGTTTTTTCATATCCAATTTCAATTACAGGTATTGGTCTGGAGCAAGGGTCTTCAACAGATTGATTGTATTGAACGAATGATTTTTTCCGATATCCCGGACCAACGTTTTTGAAATATACCTCAAAAAAAGAACTTTTGTTTATACAATTGGAATCAATTTTTTCAAGGACCTGAACGGAGGCAATTTCATCTCCTTTATAGGTTGCAGATTTGTCAAGATTTTTAACTCTAAATCTGAAAAAGGTTGTGCTATCCTGCAAAGGATTAAAAATATTTCCATCCCAACTGCTTCCTTCCCGAAGAGGAAATTGTAGTCTCACAATCGGTCTGTTATTTTCAGTTCTGATTATTTTGTCTTTGTCATATCGAATCGCCCAAACAGAGTCTATTAGCCAAGGTCCGGAAAGGGTTGGTCCTTTTGAAATTTCTAAACGGTAAACCATCGATCCTTCCTGCCGATAGAGTGAGTCTGTTATTTTTTCTTTTAAATAAAATGAGCCTTTTGTGGTGTCACCTGAAAAAAGAAAACTGGTCGTGTCTACTCTAAAAGTCCAAAAATTTCCTACCGAAATTGGATAATAGTCTAATCCCACATCGATTTTTTCAGGGGAAATATCATCGTTTTGACATGCAGTCAATGTGATGAAAATCAGATTGATTAAAGAAAATAAACGGCTCCTCATTTTTTTCATTTGGTACGCAAATAAAATAAATCCCTGACCAGTATCCCTTTTCATGTATGAAAAAAAGGGAAGGAAAACATTTTGTCTATCTTTGTACGGTATAAAATTATTCCAAACCTGAGCTAAATGCGGAAATTTTTCATTTTGATTTTGGGCATTCTCCTTTTTTCTGATTGCAAACCAGAAGATAAAGAGCCTGACTTTGCCACCATTTTGTTAAGAATTAGCCATAAAGGTCCTGGCTTGGTTTCAGGAGAAAAACCCATCCTGGCAGAAGACCAATTTCAATTTAAAGATTCGTTGGGTCAGGAGTTTTCTGTCAAAACTCTGAATTACTACATTTCAAATATAAAGCTGATGAATAAAAGCCAAAATGTTTATTATCAGCAAGTTCAGAGCTATCATTTGGTAAATGCGTTGGTAAATCCAAACAACACAGAAATCATATTAAAAAACGTACCGATGAAAAAATTTGAAGAATTTGAGATTTCGATTGGAGTTGACAGCATTGCCAACAAAGGAATAGACAAAACCGGGGCTCTCGACCCTGGAAAAGGGATGTATTGGTCGTGGGAGGACGGATATAAGTTTTTAGAATTTGAAGGAAGATTTAAACAAGAGGGTCTTGAAAAACCTTTTCTTTTCCACATAGGAGGAAACGAGAACTATAAGACCTTGAATTTTCGATTTTCCAACCTGTTAGGTACCAATTATGACATTGTCAAAGATGGTCAAATCATTCTTGAAGCCGATGTATCCGCAATGTTTGGAAGTCCAAATAAGGTTGACCTTAAGATATTTAACAATGTAATGTCAACTGCCGCCGGTGCTGACAAAATCGCTGAAAATTATAAAACCGGATTTTTAAAATTAGTTGGGGCAAATTAGATTCTTGATTGTCTTTCTTATTTTTCTTCAAGCCTGCCAGGGAGAAAAAAAGCCTCATTTTATTGCAGATATCCCATCTCCGGGTAACAATCCAGCCTCCGTTGAGGGCATCGAACTTGGAAGAAAGTTGTTTGGCCTGAAATTGAGCAATGGACATTCCGGTCCTGTTTCATGTAATTCCTGCCACAAACCAGATTCCGGTTTTTCTTCATATTCAATGAACTTATTGAATATGAAGAAAAGGTCAATTCCATCTTTGTACAATTTGGCATACAGTCCTCATTTTTTTTGGGACGGAAGAGAAAAAAGCCTGGAATCTGTGGTCATCAAACCCATCCCAAACCATGAGGAAATGAACTTCAGTTTAAAAAAAATGGTGAATGACTTAAACAAAAATCCATCCTTTTTGAAAGAATTCAAATCTGCCTTCGGAACTGATTCTATTTATACAGCACTAGTTTCCAGGGCTTTGGCCCAATACATCAGAAGTTTGAAATCAGAAGTCCAACTCAATTCAGAAACCCAGAGCAAAGGACAAATTTTATTTGAAAAATATTGTGCAACATGCCATGCAGGAAGCCACACTTCTGATTTCAAAATGAGAGTCAGCGTGATTGCCAATTCTGGACCAGACTCAGGTAAATTCCACCTTAGCCGCAGGAAATCTGATATTTATTCATTCAAAACCCCAAGTCTTGCAAAAATTAAATTAACCAGACCTTACATGCATGATGGCCGGTATTCAGATTTGAAATATGTGGTGGAAGACTATTCCAGAATTTTGGAAATAGTTGAATTAAAAAATACTCAAAATCAGAAACAGTTGATCAAATTTTTGTCAACGCTTTAATTTTCAACGAATTGCCTGCCAAGATTCAATCCAATGGTTATGGCAATCAAAATGGCAAAAGACATTGAAATATATAGAACCCAGTTTATGGTGTTCACCTGGGATTTTACCCGCTCAAATATTTTTTTTCCAAGTTTTAATTCTGCAGCCTCAAATTTTTTCATTGGCTTAACTGCTTCCTGAAACTTGATGTTACTTTCAAGCTTAAAGCGACCTGCAGCGACAGATCCATGTCCTGTACCATGGAGATTAACAATATAATTTTCTTCCTTCTTGTACACCTTTTGGGCCTTTGCAAACTCCTTTAAATCATCTCTTTCCTCTCGCTCCATATAGGAAGAGGAAGTAATGTACAGATTTATTAAAGAATCAATTTCGGCATTATTCCTATGGATATCATCCAAAATCTGAACCTGGTTTTCAAGGCTCAATCCGGTTAAAAACTCCTCAAGGTGAAACCTGTTTTGATACTGCAGCTCAAGAACATGGGAAATATCCATTGCCGGAATTAACTTTTTCCCAAACAAATCATCAAACTGCCTGACCAGTTTATTGACAGCGGAAATTCCATAAATGCCTACACCAAGAAGCAAGGCTAGTTGAAAATAGTATGCAGAAATTAAATTAATCGCAGATTTTCTGGTCTTTATCCAGCGCACAGTCTTATTTTTTTAAATGTAAAAGTAGAAGCAGCAAATTTATAAATGGAGATTATTAAATGCCAAACCCAACCAACGAGGGGTAGGTCGCCCTGTTTAAAATAAAAAAAGAAGAGTTTCTTTCTGATAATCAGGGCATTGTAGGGCTAATTAAATGTTACATTGAAAGTTAAAATAAAATATCAGGGGACGAAAATCAAAAGAAATAAAACAAACACTGATATTTGCCCCACACCTAGCCGCAATAGATCAAGCGCAATATGAAAATTCATGATTCAATAATTGACGCAATTGGAAACACCCCAATTGTCAGATTCAACAAAGTAAACAAAGGAATAAAAGGTACAATAGCTGCCAAAGTAGAATACCTGAATCCAGGCAATTCAGTAAAAGACAGAATGGCAATCCGCATGATTGAAGATGCCGAAAAGGATGGTCGCCTGAAACCGGGAGGAACCATCATCGAAGGAACTTCAGGAAATACCGGAATGGGTTTGGCAATAGCCTCTGTAATAAAGGGATACAAATGCATATTCACTGTTTCTGACAAACAATCAAAAGAGAAAATAGACATTCTCCGTGCGATGGGTGCCGAAGTAGTGGTTTGCCCGACAAATGTGGAACCAAGTGATCCTAGATCTTATTATTCGGTTTCAAGGCGGTTAACTTCTGAAACTCCAAATTCATTTTATCCAAATCAATACGACAACCTGAGTAATACTGCGGCACATTTTGACACCACCGGACCTGAAATCTGGGAACAAACGGATGGAAAAGTGACGCATATTGTTGCGGGCGTTGGAACGGGAGGCACCATTTGTGGGGTATCAAAATTTTTGAAAGGCAAAAACCCAAACATCAAAGTAATTGGCGTCGATACCTATGGTTCTGTTTTCAAAAAATATAAGGAAACCGGCATTTTTGACGAAAATGAAATTTTTCCATACCTAACTGAAGGAATTGGAGAGGACATCCTGCCTAAAAATGTGGACTTTGATTTTATAGATGAGTTTATAAAAGTTACAGATAAAGATGCGGCCATCATGACAAGGCGTCTGGCAAAAGAGGAAGGCTTATTTGTGGGTTGGAGCTGCGGGTCGGCTGCTTTTGGTGCAATGGAATATGCGGAAAAAAACCTGAAGGAGGGAGACCTGATGGTGGTTATTTTACCTGATCACGGAACCAGATACCTAAATAAAATATACAACGACAACTGGATGAAGGACCATGGCTTCCTGGAGAAAAGAAAATTTTCTACTGCGAAGGATATTATTTCCGGAAAAAATGGGAAAAGCAAATTGGTTACTATAGATGCCAGAACCAGCATTGGTGAAGCCATCAAGATATTGAACCAGATTGGAATTTCTCAAATTCCGGTAAAGGATGGAGAGCAATTTGTTGGGAGCCTGAGCGACAATGCCATTCTTGGAAAACTAATCGAAGAACCATCCATAAAGGATAAAGAAGTAAGAGAAGTGATGGAACCCGCATTTAAATTTGTTGGGATGGACAATACCATTGATGTGCTTTCCTCTTTAATCAATAGAGAAAATAAGGCTTTATTGGTAAGGGACCAACTCAATCAGGTTCATATCATTACCCAATCTGATTTGTTAATGGCGGTTACCAAATAGGAAAAGTCAAAACTAAAAATGGCCAGTTCTTTAAATAGTTCTGGCCATTTTTTTTAAGGCTTTAATGAGCTTTTACGAACCTAGCCTTTCATTATCTGAAGCTCAAAATTTTTATTTTTGAATCTGAACCATAAAATCTAACCAAAAACACCTTTGAATTTGTCATATTTCAAAAAATCTGTTTGAAAATTAATGTGCCAGATGGCTTGAAAATCATCTAAATAATTGACTATCTATGGTTTATGGAAATCTTAATGAAGTGAGCCTTTTAGAAAAATAAACATTCAAAAATAAGAACCAATATTTTAACCAATTAGTTGCATAGGATAATCCAGACACTATTTTTGCATCCCTTATTTTAATTTTTTTAGGTCAAAATACTTCTTCTAAAAAAATAGTATCTTTTCAAATTAAATTTTAACGCCAGGTATAATGGATGAAAATAAAGTAGCGGAGAAAATTAAGTTTCTTGCTGAGTGCATCAGAATTCAAAAAGGAATAGTGGAGAATGCAAGAAAAGCCATGAATGAAGCGCAGGAAAGTGCCAATGAAGGGGATGATAACACCGAAGAAAAACTTTACAACAGCTATCGGGAGGAAATGCATAACAAACGGGACATGTTTGCACGGCAATTTGAATTGGCCATGGAAGACTTAAACCAATTAAACCAGGTTGTTACCTCAAAGGAATACAAAAAAGCTGAGTTTGGCTCCATGGTGGAAACAGAAAACGGAGTCTACTTTATATCCACCAGTCTTGGTCAAATAAAACTTGATAATAAAACGATATTTGCAGTTTCGCCGTTAGCGCCAGTTTACAAAGCTTTTGAAGGTAAAAAGACGGGAGATTCTTTTACTTTCAGGGACAAATCAATAAAAATCAAAGACCTTTATTAATAAGAAGATAACCTCTTTTCTTCTTAATTGATTTTAAAACACCTATTGTTTTGAAGGGTCGAGCTTAACTGGCCGAACCACACTTTCTTCAAGTGAGATGAAGGTTTCCGTCCTTTGAATCCCTTTCACATTTTGGATTTTATCATGTAACACCGAGCGCAAGTGCTTGGTGTCTTTACAAATGATTTGAGCAAAAATTGAGTAAATACCTGTTGTATAATGGATGCTTACAATTTCAGGAATGGCCTTTAGTTCCTCCGCAACCTCCGAATACATAGAGCTTTTTTCAAGGTAAATGCCTAAAAAAGCAATAATATCATAACCAAGTTTTCCGTAATCAATCTTCAATTGGGCCCCGATTACGATTCCCATTTCCTGAAGTTTTTTCATGCGAACATGTATTGTTCCGCCTGATACATAGCACTTTTTGGCAATTTCAGTAAAAGGCATGTTGGCATCCTCTGTCAGAATGGATAAAATCTTAAGGTCTATATTATCAATTTCTAAATTCAGAGACATTTTTCAGGGGTTATTTTTCAAAATTTTCAATGGAAGGCCAAATTTATTAAATGAAATCCAAATTTTTAAGAATTTTGATGAAAAATTTTCAAAAAAGAGAATGATGCATTACTTTTGTCATATCAAATTGAAGTGACAATTTGATTTTAAATTGTAAGGTGATGAAACTGGCAGCCATGCCCTCCTGTCTCGGGGGTGGGGAGTTCAGAATAAACTTAAGATAAAGCTACGGCTGGGATTGACCACCAAAATTTGTCTTTTTGCTAACTGCCCTATGGAGGTTCGACTCCTTCTCTTACAGCTTATAGCTTTTTGGTTAATTTGGTGTATTAATAGGTAGTTTAAACAGTCTTGTTGAATTTCGACAGGACTGTTTTTTTTTGCACCAGGGTCACTTCAAAAAAATTTTCTTTATACTAGAATTACCACCATTCAAAAATTAGCTTTGCTGATTCAAACCAGAAAAATGGAAGTAGATATTTTTATTCCTTGCTTTGTAGACCAGATTTACCCAAATGTTGGTTTTAATATGATAAAGGTTTTGCAGAAAGTGGGTTGCAAAGTCAATTATAATCCCAACCAAACCTGTTGTGGGCAACCTGCTTATAATGCAGGATACTTTAATGAGGCCACTGAAGTTGCAGAAAAATTTCTCAATGATTTTACAACCAAAAGTAAATATATAGTAAGCCCCTCTGCCTCCTGCGTAGGAATGATTTGTAATGGCTATGGGAATTTTTTTAATACTAGTTTACTTTCTAATCAATACGTCGATGTAAAGTCGAAAATCCATGAGTTTTCTGATTTTCTTGTAAATATTTTGGGAGTTGAAAAAATTTCAGATTCAAAACTATACGGAACTGCCACGTACCATGATTCTTGTGCAGCATTAAGGGAATGCAACATAAAAATGGAACCAAGGATACTACTTAATAATGTAGAGGGATTGCAATTGGTTGAAATGGAAGAAACAGACCAATGCTGTGGATTTGGGGGCACCTTTGCCGTAAAATTCGAGGCCATTTCTGTGGGAATGACAGAACTAAAGTTAGAAAAAGCTATGGCTGTAGAACCCGACTTCATAATTTCAACAGATTCAAGCTGCCTGCTCCAATACCAGACGGTTATGAATAAAAAAGGGATTGACATAAAAACCATGCACCTTGCTGATGTGCTGGCTTCTGGTTGGTAGCTTTTTTTATGAACCTGGTCGGAATTTATCGGTTTCACGAGTTGGTAATCAATCAAGAGTCAACTCCATCTTTAACCCGGAATTGCCATTAGGAAATCTATTCCAAGTCTAAACCACTTCAAATCAGCATCTTTAGCCTCTCATAACGAAGTCCTGACAACAAATCTGGGTTAGTTTTTTTCTTTTAAAGAAACTTCAATTTCAAACCTATCCCCATTATGTTTTGGAATTAAAATTGAATTGAAAAAAAATCAATCCGGCTTCTTTAAAGATATACTTTGATATTTTCGTTGTAATTCATTTGTAAAATCCAGGCATCTGAATCAACTCTATCAGGCCAGGGGAAGAACCGGAAAAATTCATGGCTTCTAAAAATTTTTAAGAAATCAAGCCATGAAATTTCATTCGTTCTAAAAGGACAGGTTCAACCAATGCTCTTATTTCAGAATTGCAGTAGGCAATCCAACCAACATCCGCCAACAGATTTAACGGTGCATCAAAATTATTCCCAAAACTGTCTGTAAATTGAACACCAGCCTCTTTTCCAATTAAGAATGTGCATACATCATAGGGATGACAGATATGACCTTTCTTTTTTCCATCTTTTGCCATTTTCGAAAACAGCACGTCCCTAATATCGGCCACATAACGGTCATGGCCCATCAAAATTTCATACAGTTGACCACCGGAACTAATATATTGGTCCTCAAAAACTAAGGTCTTTCCTTCCACTGCATCAGGATACAAGATCTCAATCATTTCGTCCTCAATCTGTGCAAGAAGTGCTCTTCCCGGAGGAAAGAATCTTGCAATTTGTCCAAATCCACCCAGGAGGTCTTTAGAAGCAGACGGCTTTACAGGCAAAACAGTCCTGTCATTTGTGATAAGATTGTGTCTTTCTCCCTGGCAACCTTTTCCCTTAATGGCAAACAAAACATCGCTAAACAACATTTTAGATGTTGGTAGTTCAGTCATAGATGCCACAACAATATCAGATAATTTCAGATTTTCCTTGAAGGGTGCAGCACCTGCTAAAAAAAAAGCAGACCTTTTATTATACATTATTCCCCTTGTCCCATCAATTGGGTCAATAATTAATGCCCAAGTGGGCTGGCCTCCATTCCGGATCCCTAAAAACAAACCCTCATTGGGATCTCCAATCCCTTCTGCCAGTAAAAAAATCCCACCTAACAAATTGGCTTTTTCTTCAAGAAGCGGAACAATTATTTCTTCTACATTCCGGTCTATCTGATAAATGGTATCATCTTCTGCCTCTTTATAAATAGCACTTAAGTCTTCACTTGATTTTCTTTTCAATTCAGAGTAAACCTTTTCACGGACCGCAATGCCTAATCCCAAAAGCAGCTCTAAAACAAAATTTTCCATGTTGTATTAATAAATGGCAAATTTGAAAGAATTAAGAACATTTAAAGAAATAATCAGTTTCAAGAATTATTCGAAATTGGGTTGAAATGGAATTTATTATTGTCTAAAAATAAATTTCAGATTATTGATTTTCGCATGAGCCTGACGGGTTTCAAGTTTTGAGAAATTTTATTTCAACTTTTGCAATTATTTGAAGAGAAATGATAATCATTGCGACCTGATTGCCTCCCTAAGTGACAATGAATTCAATTTAGCTAAAATCTAAACTGAAAATATAAGTCAAATGGTCGGTTTTAATAGTAATTCCAACGAATTATACTTGCATTTTATTAATATTTTTTTGTAGTTTTCGTAGATTTTAAAATTTATTCACTAATAGTTAAAATGAAATTATCATCTGTTTTAGCACTTTTCTTCTCGTTCATTGTCTGGACAACTGGATTTGCAAATAATATCAACGTGACCAATGTTGGCCTAACGGGTCAAAACACAGCCGCTGGTGTCAATAATGCCAATAATTTCACCTTGGTTCAATTTAACCTAAGTTGGGAAAATTCGCACAGAGTCTCTTTTGGTCCGACCAATTGGGATGCCGCCTGGGTATTTATTAAATATAGAGTAGCTGGAGGTGTTTGGCAACATGCCAGATTAAACAGTACCGGAAATACTGCACCAACAGGCAGTACAATTGACATCGGACTCCAAACTCCCGGCACAGCATTCAATAGTACAACCAATCCAGGATTAGGAGCATTCATCTATAGGAGTACAGTTGGTAGTGGCACTTTTACGGCCAATAGTGTTCAATTAAGGTGGAATTATGGTGCTAATGGAGTTTTAGATAATTCAGTTGTTGAAGTTCAGGTCTATGCCGTTGAGATGATATATGTACCATCAGGTGCATTCAACGCTGGTGGCGGAGGAGGTTCAGCCGCATTTACTAGCACGACAATCAGTACTGCTTTAGCCTCAACTGTCCCTGCAGGTACAGGTTCCATTGGGGGTTTGGCAGGAGGTTATCCAACCGGACAAACAGCACCCAATGCCGCTTTTCCCAATGGCTTTGCTGCCTTGTATACTATGAAATATGAGATAAGCCAGCAACAATATGTTGACTTTTTAAATAATATTTCCACGGCATCTGCCACAGCAAGAAATACCGCAAACATTTCAGCCAGAAATACAATAAGTGCCACCGCAGGAGTTTATTCAACAACCAACCCCTCGGTTGCTTGTAATTTTTTAGGCTGGTCAGACTTTGCTGCTTATCTTGACTGGAGTGGCTTAAGACCGATGACTGAATTAGAATTTGAGAAGATTTGTAGAGGAACGCTGCCATCAATCGCATCGGAATATGCATGGGGAGCTGCAACAATAACAGCTGCGACAGGAATTTCTAATAGTGGTCTGGCCAATGAATCAGCTTCTAATTTGGGTGCAAATGCAAATTATGGTGGTACTGCTTCAAACATCAATGGCCCATTAAGAGTCGGTATTTTTGCGGGTACCAACACAACCAGATCTCAAGCGGGTGCAACGTATTATGGGGCTATGGAATTTAGTGGTAACCTGTGGGAAAGAGTAATTTCAATGGGGGCCGCTGAAGGGAGGGCTTACTCAGGGCTACACGGTGACGGAGAAATCAGTGCTGCAGGAGAAGCAAATGTGACAAATTGGCCAGCCAGTTCTACGGGAGTAGGAGGTGGAATTAAAGGTGGCTCATGGGGTGACCCAATAGCTAATTTGCAAATTTCAGACAGGTCAAGTGCAAGTACTTCATTTCCTTTAAGATATAGTACAACCGGAGGGAGAGGTATTAGAACTGCACCATAGGTTTCAAATAATTATTTAAATATGAAGCGGTTTAATCCAATTTTCAGGATATACCTTTCTGTTCTTTTGACTATTTTTCTTAAAACAATTGCGCAAAGTCAGTCAATTGGAGGAAATGGTCGTGGAGATGCCAGAACTGCCACCGCTCAAATATTTTTGACTGGTTCAGAGGCAAAAGTATTTTTTAAGGGAGGAATCGGAGACGGAAATTCAGTTGAAAGATTGAATCTTTCATTGTTGTCTGGTCAATCCTACAATTCTCCATTTCCTGGTGGAATTGGAAGTGGATACAGTTCTTTCAAATCAGGTTCTTTTGGTTTAAATGGTTTATCCAATGGGTTAAATTCCTCAGGAGGAAGTGGAAGAGGAGATTTCTCGTTGATAACTAATTTCTTAACGCTTAATGGTGTTATTCAAGAATCCAAAATGTATAGAGGAGGAATTGGAGGGTCATCTTCAAAAGGGCAAGTTTTAAATTCCTTACTAAATGGTAATTCAGCTACAGTGCGCTTTCCTGGAGGATTTGGACATGGCTCTAAATTTTCGGGAGTAGCCTTATTGATTCAATTAAATGGCTCCCCTTTTACCCAGATTTTCCAAGGTGGTTCCGGGAGAGGGGACCGACGATTTAATTCCGCAAAATTTACTTTAAATGGTGTTCCTTCAAATGGAGGCTTAAGGGTGGCTCATTCTCCAATTTCAAATTTTACTGCTGAGCCCGAGGGAGATAATGTGCACTTAATATGGACAGCAGGAAATCCACAAAACGTAAGACAATTTGAAATTCAAAAAAGTAAAAATGGAATTGATTTCAACTCAATTGGATTAATTCAGAATCATAAGAAAGGAAACCATGAAGAATATTTCTTTACACATTTTGCTGAGAAAAATATTGATCAATATTTCAGATTAGTAACATTAGGCATTGATTCTTCCACCCAGGTTTCTGATATATTGAAAATTAGAATTCAAAAATTGGATGAATCCGTGAACTTTTACCCGGTACCTGCAAAAGAGTCAATTACTGTAGAATTTACAGACGGCACCCATCTTCAAAATCAAAAAATATCAATTTTAGATATCACTGGAAAAACAATTAGTTCTCAAGTTTATTCTGAAGAAAACAAATTTATCATAGACACAAGGTCACTGATTAAAGGCATTTACTTTATTTCAATGTCCTCGGAATCAGGAATTAAAAGATTAAGATTTGTTAAGGAATAAAATTTTCTCTATTTGTTTTTTGAATTCAAAGGTTTTATACCGATAGTTGACAAGTCTTCTTTTATACATCCCCAGGCTACAGTCACAGGGAATGTCATAATAGGAAAAGACGTCTATATAGGTCCAGGTGCTGCAATAAGAGGAGATTGGGGAGGTATAGTTATTAATGATGGATGCAATGTGCAGGAAAACTGTACAATTCATATGTTCCCGGGAACCACAGTTATATTGGAAGAATCGGCACATATCGGCCATGGGGCAATCATCCATGGCGCTCATATTGGTAAAAATGTCCTTATTGGAATGAACTCAGTCATCATGGATGACGTGGTCATTGGAAGTGAATCTATAATCGGTGCATTGACATTTATTAAGGCCAATGAAAAAATACCTTCCAGAAGTTTGGTTGCCGGAAATCCTGCAAAAATCATCAAGGAAGTAACAGATGAAATGCTTGCCTGGAAAACAAAAGGAACAAAACTCTATCAGCTCTTACCCGGAGAATGCCTTCAAACCCTTAAGGAAGTTCTGCCTTTACATGAAATTCCCAACAATAGGCCAACTCAGGAAAAACTATTTGAAACCTGGAATTCAATCAATAAAAAATAAGATGGCCGCCCGATAGAATTTGTCAAAATTCATATCAAAATTTTCAAAATTTCTTGGAGATTCATATTAAGTCTTACAACTTGCCTGCTTATTATTATAGAAGAAATAGGAATGGAAATTACAGGAACAATAGTTCAAATTCTACCCGAAGTAGGTGGAACAGGCAAGACAGGCAACCCATGGAGAAAACAAGAGTACATTCTTGAAACAAAAGATCAATATCCCAAAAAAATATGCTTTAATGTTTGGGGAGATAAAATCGATCAATTTGCATTACAAAATGGAGAAGAGGCAACAGTCAGCTTTGATGTTGAAAGTAAGGAGTATAATGGCCGTTGGTTTACAGAGGTAAAAGCCTGGGGAATTAGAAAAGGAAGTGGAAGTTCTAACCAAACCGAAATGTCTGCTCCGCCGGTCTATTCAGCACCTCCTCTGCCTCCTTCGGATTCAGACGAGTTGCCTTTCTAAAATTATCATTGTCAACAAACCGATTGACCTCCTTGTTTTATTCCGGGAGAGTAAAACTGCTGTCCGTTTATTTCACAGTAGTTTTATTCAAAACTAAATGATAATCTGTCTGTTGTGTGTGGGCTGGTTCTGGAGCCTTGGTACAGGTATTCATTAGCTTATTATTATATGATTACCAAATAAGGAGAGGTTGAAATTAATTATATATATCTGTAGTTTTTAAATGGTTTAGAAAATCTAGATTGTTGGAAATTTCGGGACGAAGTCCTTTGAATTTATAAAAAAGCCGGAGTGCCGCGAGCGAAGACTCAGAACAGATGGCACCCAGGGCAGATGGGATAGAGTAAATCAGATAGGTACTTTTTCCCGACTTGTACCCATCTTCGGAGTTGCAAAATTAACTTCTATATAATCAACAAGTTGCAATTTTATTTTCTTAATTTTACCGCACTAAGGGGTGATTTTTGAAGATTCGGGTTGTTAAAACTGGT
>JAIXQU010000187.1 GCA_027485575.1 Cytophagaceae bacterium | reverse complement strand
TCTTGCTCCTCAGGGGGTAAATGCTCCCAGTAACTATTCAGCGATGACCGAAAGTCCAATGGGAACTCCTTTTACATTTTATGCTTCTTATGGAAAAGCGGATGGAAATTTAAAATTCGGTCTTGGGGTGTACACACCTTACGGAAGCGGAGTAAAGTGGGCGGATGATTGGAAAGGATACAGCATTCTGCAGGAGTTGAAGTTGCAATCCATATTTTTTCAGCCAACAGTGAGTTATAAGATCGGGGAGGTAGGTATAGGTGTTGGTTTTGTTTATGCCATTGGAGCAGTAGATTTAAGAAAAGGTATAGGATCGTTGGCAACTGACAATGGTTTTTCATCTGCTCAATTGAAAGGAAATGCCTCAGGAATTGGGTACAATGTGGGTTTACATTATGATCTGGATGAAACTTTTAGCCTGGGACTGAACTACAGATCAAAGGTTGATATGGAGGTAAATGGCGGAGACGCTACCTTTAATGTTCCTCCATCTGTTTTACCTCGTTTTGCTCAAGGCGGAACTAAATTTGATGCCACTTTGCCATTGCCAGGAACTATGAGTATTGGGTTGGCCCACAAAGTGAATAGTAAGTTTACATTGGCTTTTGATTACAATATCGTTTTCTGGAGTGCCTATCAGGAACTTAAGTTTAACTATGAAAATAAGGTAAACGATACACTAACCACTTCTTCACCAAGAAGATACCGCGACGCTTTTATTATCAGAGTAGGTGGTGAATACATGGCCTCTGATAAGTTAGCCATAAGGGCAGGTTATTATTTTGACCAGACTCCTGTAAAAGATGGTTTTATGACTCCTGAGACGCCAGATGCCAACAGGAACTGTTTTACCTTTGGTTTGGGGTATAAATTTTCTGATAAATTTTCTGCCGATGCCTCCTTTCTGTTTATTGAAGGAACCGAAAGAGAGTTGAAACAATCTGAGATAGATAAATCGGCTCAAGATAGCTTCTTGGCTGGCAAATACAAATTAAGAGTTCTTGTTCCAGGGGTTTCACTAAGTTATAAATTCTAAACCACTCATTCTATATTTTATGAAAAGCTTTATTAAAAATTCAGCGGTCCTGTTTTCAGGTATTTTGCTTTTGGCAGCATGTGACCCAAAGATTGACGCTCCAACTCCAACTGCGGATGGAAACATTGATATGACCAAATATATTGCCATAGGCAATTCACTTACTGCCGGTTATGCCAGCAATGGTTTGTTTCTGGAAGGTCAGAAAGTAGCCTATCCTATATTGATAGCACAACAGTTTAAATTGGCCGGTGGTGGTGCCTTCACAGCTCCTTTGTTTACAGAAGACCAAAAAGATGGGACAGGTTATTTAAAGTTAACCGGATTTTCTCCGTTTGGAACACCTATTTTGAGTTCTGTTCCGCTTACCCCAAATATTATTGGTGGAAAAACGGCTGAGGCGTATGACATAAACTCAAATCCGGATTCCGTATTCTTTAAGCCATTTGAAGGAACTGGAAACCAAAACTGGGGTGTTCCCGGTATCAAAATAGCAGATATCAACAAACCCAATTACGGATGGTTGAATCCTTACTATGGTCGATTAATTGCAAAAGAAGAAAAATCTACTTTGACTTATGCCCAAAAAATGACTTCGCTGGACCCTACTTTCTTTTCCTGTTGGTTAGGAAACAACGATGTTCTTGGGTACTCAACGTCAGGGGGAGCTGAAATATTAGCAAATGTGACGCCTCCTGCTGAATTTGATTTGGCCTACAGGAATTTTATCAATGGCATGTTGTTAAAACCAAATCCTCCAAAAGGTGTTTTGTCCAATATTCCGGATGTTACCTCAATTCCGTTTTTCACGACAGTTGGGCCCTCTATTAAGATGAAACTTCAGAAGGCGGAGAAGACTCAGTTTTTTGAGTATGATTTTACCAATGAATTATTGGTTAAAGTGGCCACCATTGTAGCCTTTATATCTCAAGGACAGCTTTCACCAGTTTCAATAATTGATCCAACTAAAGTTACTGCCTTGCCAAGGAGCGGTATTTCTACTTTGAATTCTGTAACCAAAAAATGGGATGGAGATATCTATTTTACACTTACCTTTTCTCCTTATGTAGGTCAATTAGATTCAGCGAGGGGAACAGCGTGGAGAGATATCATAAAAACCTTAATGAAAAGATATGGCTTGCCTTCCGTACTTGAGCCAAAAATCTGGGAAGCTTCCGGTTTAGACACAACCAAGCCTTTTGGCTTCGATGCTAAAAATCCTATTCCGGATGTGTTTATTCTTAATCCTACGGAGACCGCTAAAGCCAAAGCCACGGTTGACGCTTTCAACAGAACCATCGAGTCCATAGCAACTCAAAAAGGACTGGCCTTTGTCAATGCCAATGAGTTTCTGGGTGAGATAACCAAGGGGTCGTATTTTGATGCCATCTCCGCAAATGCTTCCTTTTTGTCGGGTGGCGTCTTTTCTTTGGATGGAGTTCATCTTACACCCCGGGGAAATGCAATTGGTGCCAATGAGTTTATCAAGGCAATCAATAAAAAGTATGGTACCAAAATTACGGTTCTCAATGCAGGACAGTACAAAGGGGTAAGTTTCCCATAGACTTTATTTTATCAAATAGAAGGCCACTCATTTTGGGTGGCCTTTTTTATTGTATGGGAAAATCGGATTTAAGAATGCAATTGAATATCTCTTTTTACTTTGTCCCAAATTCCGCAATAGAATAAGCTTTTGGTTCATAAATGATTGATTTTCGGTAGTGTTCAAAAAAGTGTGTAAGCTGAGGGAGTTTACACCCCTTGATATTCAATTGCCTTCAGGTATATGTAGCATAAAAACCAGAAGTCAGGGTACAACCTCAAATCAAAAGTTGGTAATCAGGTAGTTTTCATTCTATTTTAAATTCTTTGATTAGGACTTCCAAAAGGAGTCCTAATTTTTAATAGTCAATTTTTGTGTTCCAATTGTATAGGTCTAATGGGCCATTGAATTGAATAGTTTGGAAAAAAATTAAGAAAAATCATTTTTTTTCGATTCATAAGTCTCTGTAAATAAGCAGATTTCAGGGCATTTACAAAATTCCTCACATTTTTTTCAAAAAAAAGCTTGCTGATAAAAAAAAGACTGGTACTTTTGCACTCCCATTCGCAAAGAGGGTGACAGAGAGGGGAGAAAAGAGGGAGCGAAAAGAGGAAAAAAGTAGTA
>JAIXQU010000144.1 GCA_027485575.1 Cytophagaceae bacterium | reverse complement strand
TGTAGATTTCGGTGGTTTTGCTGCTTTCGTGGCCCAGGAGGGATTGGATGTAGCGTAGGTCGGTGCCGTTTTCTAATAGGTGGATGGCTGAGGCGTGATGTAGGGGTCAATATGCGGGAATAACCACTTCCCCCGAGCCGTTACTTCTCCCCCTAAAGAACACACTCCCACCGCCTCACGCTCACGATTCAACAGCAGGCGTCGCCCAACACCGAGTAATGCAAAAGTCCCAGTCAAGAATGCTTGCACTGGGACTTTTAGTTAGTGGGGCTGAGGCTGCTCGGATGAATGTTAGCAGCTGCCGTTCTTGTCGTCATGCGTTTACTTTCACTTTGTTAATCGTCAATTCAACTGCTCTGTCAATGGCCATTTTACTTATGTCAATTTCAAATACTTTTTTGTCATTCTTGAAAACTTCGTAAATAAAAAAATCGTCTCTCCAGTCTTTTTGGCTGATTTCAATTTTCGATTTTTCCTTTTCTAAAATCAGTTTGTCAGTCACTGAATTTTGATCGAATGGTGATACTTTGTCACTGTCCAAATGAACTTTATAGCCAATGTCTGCAAGCAATTTATTTAGTTCATTCTTTAAATTTCCAAAAAACGTTGGTTTGTTTCTGTCAGGTAGTTTGCCAAATTTCTTTTCAAAGTCTTTGTCTTTTAGATTTTGAATTTTATTCGTATCAAGCCAAATATTTGTTGTCAAGAGTCTTTGATTTCGTTTAAACAATTTTGCTGTATTTTCTATTACTCCATCTAATCCATTTTGTCCACCCGCATAATAGTGAAAATGGTCATAGTTGTTTTCGCTTTCCCATATTGCCAAGTCTTCAAAAGTCAGACAATTTGCTTTGTCATTGTAGTCTGCCGGGCTGCCATTAATAAGCCGTCTGATTTCACAGTGAAACCAACTTTCGTCAGCACAAATTTCTATTTGAATTCCTGAACTTTCTTTTCTGTAAAGCAAAAAGTAGTCTGCCCGAAGATTGTCAACCTGTTTTGCTGTCAATAGTTTGAACCCAAAGTCAGTTACCAAAAAGTCAAATCCCTTCTTGATTTTGTCAAGAGTAGTAGTTTTGAATATTTGGTCAAAGAGTTTCATTTTTTGCTTTTCGTTTATTGTCTGGTTGTCGTCCTACGGTTGCCCATAACGGTTGGCAGCTACAAGAAGTTGGCGATTTCGAAGCACAAAACTGTCTGCCACCACTGAACTTAATACGAAGCACATAGCTTCATTTAACCACTGAACCGCCAATTTCTTGTAGGTGCTGTTATAGGCTGGCGTTCTTGTCATTCGTTTAAGTTTTTAAGTTTTTCTACTAATTCACTCTTAAATTCTTTGTCGTTACGTTTACTTAAAAAATAATCTCTGTCGAACTTTTGGTTTAGTTCATATTGTCCTGCCAAGATATAATTTAGCTTCGATACCGTCATAGATTTTACAAGTCCGCTTTTGTCTGTTAAATAGTCAAACAACATTTCTATACTCTCTTCATTTTTCAAGTCTGTCACTTGGTCAAAGTGTGCTTCTCGCATTGTGTCGGAATTGTGGTCTTTTAATTGTCGTAAAAGTTTCGGATATAATTCATCACCGTTTAATCTCCAAATAGCTTGTCCAATTGTCAAAAGCCAACTAAGGTCAGTATTATTTTGAAACTGGTCATATAAAATTGGTAATGCTTCTTTGTCTTGTAATAATCCAGAAGCTCGAAACAAAATAGCTTGTCGTAATTTTAAATTTTGTCGAATTAATCGCTTTGCAATTTCCTTTTCTTCTTTTGTCATTGAGTTAAAGAAATAGGTGTCAACTTCTTGTCTTGCAAGTCCACGTTGGTCAATGAAGTGATTTTTATAAAAGTCTTTGAATGCTGTCGAGAAGGAATTTGAATTTGGGTCAATGTCAATAAAATATTCGGTTGATTTCTGCTTTGTCATTTCAACTTTCGCTGTATTGTTACCAAATATATTTTTTAAAAATCTCATTTTTTAAGTGTCTGTTTGTTGTTGTTGTGTCGACCGCTACGCTTGCCTATAACATCCCTGTTTACGCAACACCCCCAAACTTGCGTATATATCCACTGTAACTTGCGTATATTTTTTCTGAGTTGCGTATATATCTGCCTTGATTGAAGCTTCTGGAGTAGTTGAGGGGGCGAAGGAAACTGCTTGCAACGGTTTGGGGTGTTTGAGGCTTTTTTGTGGTTTCATGGTGCAGCTTGTTCCGTTTTACTAAGTTAGAAAATCTTATAATTCGAGTTGGTCTATGGGGCTTTTTATTTGTTCGAATCCTTGGGGGAGTGATGGGTGGTAGGGCTCGCTGGTACTTTTCTCTAAAAGATGGGTGGTGGAGGCGTTTTGCAAGGGTCAATATTTGCCGGAATATCCACTCCCCCCGAGCCGCTATTGCTCCCCCTAAGGAACATACTCTCTCCGCTTCGCTCTCACGATTCAACAGCAGGTGTCGCCCAACACCGAGTAATGCAAAAGGCCCAGTCAAGAATGCTTTTTCTGGGGCTTCTGGGTTAGTGGGGGTGAGGCTGCTTGAAGGGATGTTGTGCGTTCTGTGTCTTCTTTTGTCAATTCTCGTCCGAAAGGTCATAGGTAAAATGTATTGCTTTCATTTCTGAACTGAATTCTGTCTTTCTATAAAACTCAACTGCGTCAATGTCGTCACTTTCTACTTCTACATAGGCATCTTCAAAGTCATTCTGTTTACAGAAATTGCAAACTTCTGCTATTAGTGCTTTGCCTAAACCTTGTCTTTGAAAGTCGGGGCTAACCCCCACATCATAAATATAAGCAATGGGTTTTGTGCCAAAGTATGTGTGTAATACATAAATTGTAAGTCCGCCTACTACTTTATTATTTGACTTTACGACAAACACAAAAAAGTCGGGGTTAGAAAGTAATTTTCCCAATTGTTCGTTATCGGCAATAGGTTCGTTATTTTCAAAAACCAATTTGAAAATTTCAATTAACGATTTGAAGTCTATTAAACTGTCAGAATTGAGTTTTTTTATTTCCATCTCCTTCTTTGTTATTTGTCGATTGTTTCTTTTTTAATGGTCGTCTTACAAAGACCGCTAACATCCCTTTTTACGCAACTCCCTCCAATCTTGCGTATATATCGGCTGTAACTTGCGTATATATTTTTGGAGTTGCGTTTATATCTGCCTAATTGATGATGCTTGAGGTGGCTAGTATTGACTTCCTAACTGCACGCAACCCTCCTGTTAGCTTTGCTATGATATCGCTTAGTTGGATGTTTTTTGAGGTTTCATCTTACTGCTTGCTCTGTTGTGCTAAGTTAGAAAATCTTATAATTCGAGGTGATTTATGGGGCTTTTATTTGTTCAAATCCTTGGGGTGTGATGGGTGGTGTAGATTTCGGTGGTTTTGCTGATTTCGTGGCCTAGGTGGGATTGGATGTAGCGCAGGTCGGTGCCTTGCTCTAAGAGGTTGGTGGCGAAGGCTTGTTGTAGGGGTCAATAAGCCGGAATATCCCCCTAAAGAACACGCTCCCCCCACCTCACGCTTACGATTCAACAGCAGGCGTCGCCCAACACCGAGTCATGCAAAAGTCCCAGTCAAGCATGCTTTTTCTGGGACTTTTGGTTAGTGGGACTGAGGCTGCTCGGATGAATGTTATGGGCAGTTTTATTTGTCAATAGTCATTTTATTTCTTCGTTCATTTAAGTTCTGAAAGTATCAATTTTTTCATTTTAAATGTATTTGTTAAAGCTTTGTCTCTTACAATTGGATCTTCACTGTGAATAAGGTCAAAATATTCGACCGGAACAACCTGCCACGATAGTCCATATTTGTCTTTGCACCAACCACAGACACCTTCTTCTCCACCGTTTGAAGTTAATGCTTCCCAATAGTAGTCTGTTTCAGTTTGGTCTTTCGTGTTTATTACAAATGAAACGGCTTCATTAAATTTAAACAATGGTCCAGCAGCTAAAATGCTAAATTCAATTCCCGCAATTTCTATTACTGCGGTGTCAAACGTTTGACCACCCATTTCTGGTGGATTAGTAAATTGGTGGTAATCTTTTAGTTTACCTTCTTTAAAAATGGATAGGTAGTATTCTGATACAACCTTTGCATCTTTTTCTACCCAAAGACAGGGTATTATTTTTTGTTGAACCGTCATATTTTACTCTTTTTAATTTTCTAATTTAGTATTATCTATCTGTTTTTTGGATGTCGCTTTAAAATTGCCCATAACATCCCTGTTTACGCAACTCCCTCTAAACTTGCGTATATTTCGGCTGTAACTTGCGTATATTTTTTCGGAGTTGCGTATATATCCGTCTTACTGGTGGGGCTTGGGGTGGTTGGTTGAGACTTCTTGGCTTCACGCAACCCACCTGTTAGCTTGGAAATGTT
>JAIXQU010000138.1 GCA_027485575.1 Cytophagaceae bacterium | reverse complement strand
GGCAGCATACGGGCTGTTGAAGGCAAATAGCCAAATCAATTTTATAGGAAATATTGAAGGCAGAGATATCTTCAATGACAAAGCGGATGTAGTTGTTTGTGATGGATTTGTAGGTAATGTGGTCACTAAAATGGCAGAACACTTTTATGAAGTTCTTCATGAAAGAGGGGTAAAAGATGATTTCGTAGATAGTTTGAACTATGAAGTGGTTGGGGGCAGCCCCATCATCGGAGTGGATGGAAATGTGGTCATAGGCCACGGAGTTTCAAGTCCTACTGCGATTAAAAACATGATTTTAGTTGCCTACAAAATGATAAAATCCGATATGCTAGAACAATTAAAATCTGCCCTTGCCAAGTCCATTCCAACTTAATGTCAAATAAAATTCAAGCGGCAATCACTGCCATTGGAGGTTGTGTTCCTCCGGATATTATTACAAATGCCGATTTGGAAAAGCTCGTCGAAACCAATGATGAGTGGATTGTATCCAGAACCGGAATAAAGGAAAGAAGAGTTTACAGAGAAGAAGGTAAGGGAACCATGAATATGGTGATGCCGGCCATTTGGGATGTATTGGCCAAATCCAATACAAAACCGGAAGAGGTAGATTTCATTATCTGTGCAACAACCACTCCAGACTATGTTTTCCCTGCTACAGCCAATCTGATTGGGGCTGAAATCGGTGCGAAAAATGCTTTTGGATATGATGTTCAGGCAGCTTGTTCTGGTTTTTTGTATGCATTGGTGACTGGTTCACAATTTGTTGAAACAGGGAAATTTAAAAAGGTTTTGGTGGTCGGTGCGGATAAAATGTCAAGCATTGTCAACTACCATGATAGAGCTACTTGCATTATCTTTGGTGATGGGGGAGGAGCAGTAATGCTGGAACCTACCATGGATGGAAATGGAATATGCGATAGCATTTTACGTTCTGACGGCAATGGTGCCCAATATTTGATGATGGATGCGGGAGGAAGTCGCAGACCCCCTTCCCATGAAACAGTAGATGCAAAACAGCATGTGGTCAGACAGGAAGGAGCAATCGTATTTAAGTTTGCCGTAACCAATATGGCTGAAGTCGCAGCTGAGGTTATGCAAAGGAATAATCTTGTCGCAGATGACATTGCATGGTTGGTTCCTCATCAGGCAAACAAAAGAATTATTGAGGCAACAGCCTCACGAACAGGGATTTCTATGGATAAAGTAATGTTAAACATAGAAAAATTTGGAAATACCACAAATGGAACCATTCCTTTGTGCCTCTGGGAATATGAAAAGAAATTAAAAAAGGGCGATAATCTTATTTTAGCAGCTTTTGGTGGAGGTTTTACCTGGGGAGCTGTTTATCTTAAGTGGGCTTACAACAGTTAATCACCATTCGAAAATGAAACCAAGTGAGATTAAGGATTTAATTGACTTTATAGATAAGTCAAATCTGGATGAAGTAAATATTGAAACTGAAAATTTCAAAATATCTGCCAGGAAGAATTCAGCCAAAATTGTTGAGCATGTAGTTTCGCAGGTTGCTGCCCCGGCTCCGGTTGTTTCTGCTCCTGCTGCACCAAGAACAATTGAAGTTGCTCAGCCATCTACAGAAGCTGCTCCTGTTTCGGTATTGGCCGGTAAAAAATTATTAGAAATAAAGTCTCCAATGATTGGAACTTTGTATCGGTCTCCTTCGCCTGACAAACCAAATTTCGTCAATGTAGGAGATGAAATCAAAGTAGGGCAAACCGTTTGTATTGTCGAGGCTATGAAACTATTCAATGAAATTGAATCAGACGTAGCTGGAAGAATAGTTGAAATCAAGGTAGAGAATGCATCTCCGGTTGAATTTGACCAGATTCTTTTTATAGTAGAACCATCCTAATTTTCTAACAAAGAACTAACCATGTTCAAAAAAATTCTGATAGCCAACAGGGGTGAGATTGCCTTGCGCATAATTCGTACCTGCAGGGAAATGGGAATCAAGACTGTTGCAGTTTATTCCACTGCCGATAAAGAAAGTCTTCATGTTAGGTTTGCAGATGAAGCTGTTTGTATAGGTCCTCCTCTAAGCAAAAGCTCATATTTAAATATCCCGAACCTGATTGCCGCAGCTGAAATAACCAATGCGGATGCAATACACCCAGGGTACGGGTTCCTTTCTGAGAATGCAGGTTTTTCCAAAGTTTGTCAGGATTATGGAATTAAGTTCATTGGTGCTACTCCTGAAATGATTAATGCAATGGGTGATAAATCCACTGCAAAGGCAACAATGAAAAAGGCTGGTGTTCCTACGATTCCCGGTTCAGAAGGACTACTGGAATCTGTAAAAGAAGGAATCAAGATAGCCAACAAAATTAAATATCCTGTTATCCTGAAAGCAACTGCAGGAGGAGGTGGCCGTGGAATGCGGATAGTCAATAGCGATGATGAATTTGAAAAAGCATGGAATGATGCCAAAATGGAATCAGGTGCTGCTTTTGGAAATGATGGATTGTATCTTGAAAAGTTTGTAGAGGAGCCTAAACATATTGAAATTCAAATTGTTGGAGATCAGTATGGAAAAGTTTGCCACCTTTCGGAAAGGGATTGCTCCATTCAAAGAAGACATCAGAAATTGGTGGAGGAAACTCCTTCTCCGATTATGACCCAAAAATTGAGAGAAAAAATGGGTGAGGCCGCCATCAAGGGAGCCAAATCTATTCGATATGAAGGTGCGGGAACCATTGAGTTTCTTGTTGATAAAAACGGGGATTTCTATTTCATGGAAATGAACACCCGGATTCAGGTTGAGCACCCGATCACAGAAGAAGTGACCAACTTTGATTTAATCAAAGAACAGATAAAAGTTGCTGCTGGTATTCCGATTTCCGGTAAAAACTATTTTCCTGAATTTCATGCGATGGAGTGCCGTATAAATGCGGAAGATCCAGCCAATGGTTTCAGGCCAAGTCCGGGAAAAATTACCAATTTGAATCTTCCGGGTGGACATGGTGTCAGGGTAGATACCCACATTTATGCGGGTTACACCATTCCTTCCAATTATGATTCAATGATTGCCAAGCTTATTGTTACAGCCAGGACAAGGGAAGAAGTAATAGTCAGGATGAAAAGGGCTTTGCAGGAGTTTGTAATTGAAGGGGTTAAAACCACAATTCCATTCCACATCAAGTTAATGGATGATCCACAGTTTCAGGCAGGAAAATTCACAACCAAATTTCTGGAAGCATTTGACTTCAGCTCAT
>JAIXQU010000169.1 GCA_027485575.1 Cytophagaceae bacterium | reverse complement strand
TTACTTTACCTGTTGAAAACCAACACTAAGATAGATAAACCCCGATTTCATTTTCATTTTCAGAATTGAGTACCGCCACAACATTTTCTTCAAAAGTGGTGCTCAGTGAAATCCCTGTGATTGAGGCAGATACGGGAAACTTCCGATAGGTTCTCTCGACCAGAACCGCAATTTTCATGCAAGGTACCTGATGTTCGACCAACGGAGAAATGCAATACGTCAGGGTTCTTCCGGAATTTAAAACATCATCCACAATCAGGATTGGAACTCCATTCAGGTTTGGGAGCAATGGCTCAAAACTTAATGCAGGTAAAGATGACTGGTGCTTGGCCAGCTTCAATTTTACCAATTGTGATTGAAAACCCTGAAATTCATCCAATTTAGATTTCAGCATTCCTGCCAGCGTAAACCCTTCCCCGTCGATTCCAATGATTACCAGATTGTCAAAAGCAGAAAATTGTTCCCGAACCTGGTAAGCCATTCGTAAAACTATGGTTTCAATTCCGGCTTTATTTAAGACCTTTCTTCCTTCCATTTGAAATATTCGATTTTTACTTATCCCTTGATTTTTATCGGTTTTAACTCATCTTTTAGATAGAGTGCTGTATGTCCTTTACCAGATTTTACGATTTGCTCCGGTGTGCCCTGCGCCACGATTTGACCGCCACCTATTCCACCTTCGGGGCCCATGTCGATGATGTGATCTGCCACTTTTATCACATCCAGATTGTGTTCTATTATCAAAACAGTGTTTCCCTTATCCACCAGTTTATTTAACACATCCAAAAGATGCTGAATATCAGAAAAATGCAGGCCGGTGGTAGGTTCATCCAAGATGTACAAAGTTTTTCCGGTATCCTTTTTTGACAATTCAGTTGCGAGTTTTACACGCTGGGCTTCTCCCCCGGACAAAGTTGTTGCATGCTGGCCCAATGAAACATAGCCCAAACCCACACTGTCCAAAGTCTTTATCTTCCGGTAAATGGATGGGTGTTTTTCAAAAAACTCCACAGCCTGGCTCACTGTCATATCCAAAACATCGGAAATGGATTTTCCTTTGTACCGGACTTCAAGGGTTTCTCTGTTGTATCTTTTTCCTTTACAGGTTTCGCAAATCACAGAAACATCGGGTAGAAACTCCATTTCAATCACTTTCAGGCCACCTCCTTCACAATCTTCGCATCTTCCTCCTTTTACATTGAAAGAAAACCGACCCGGCTTGTATCCTCTGATTTTGGATTCATTCAACATGGTGAACAAGGTTCTGATATCAGAAAAAACGCCGGTATAAGTGGCTGGATTAGAGCGAGGTGTCCTGCCAATAGGAGACTGGTCAACCTCAATAACTTTATCCAGATGTTCAAGTCCTTCGTAGCTTTTATAGGAAAGAGGTTCCTTTTTTGCCCTGAAAAAATAATGGTTCAGGATTGGGTACAGGGTTTCATGAATCAATGACGATTTACCTGAACCCGAAACGCCTGTGACACAAATCATTTTTCCAAGTGGAAGAACAAAGTCGACATTTTTGAGGTTGTGTCCTGTTGCTCCTTTAATGTGAAAAGAATGCCCATTTCCTTCCCTTCTTTTGGCTGGAATGGGGATGGACTTGAGTCCGGAAAGATAGTCTGAAGTTTCAGATTGAATTTTTAAAACATCTTTCGGCGTACCTTCAGCCACAATATGCCCACCCAACCTGCCGGCACCTGGCCCTATGTCAATGAGATGGTCGGCAGCCAGCATCAGGTCTTTGTCATGTTCTACCACGATAACGGTGTTTCCGATGTCACGGAGGTTTTGCAGAGCGTTTATCAGCTTTTTATTGTCCCTCTGGTGAAGGCCAATAGAAGGTTCATCCAGAATATATAAAACGCCTACCAGTTGCGAACCAATCTGGGTGGCGAGGCGTATCCGTTGGGCTTCTCCCCCCGAAAGGCTTTGCATGGTTCGGTTAAGGCTCAAATATTCCAAACCGATTTCAACCAAAAAACCAATTCTCCGGTTAATTTCTTTCAGAACTTCTTTTCCAATGATTTGCTGTCTTTCAGAAATTCTGGTTTCCAGGCCTATCAGCCAGGTATTTAACTCGCTGATGTCCATCATGGTAAGTTCAGCGATATTTTTTTGGTCGATTTTGAAATGAAGTGATTCTTTTTTGAGTCTTAAACCGTTACAATCCGGGCAAACCGTAGTTTTTGTGTATTCGCTAACCCAGTCCTGAACTTTGTCAGATCCGGATTCAAAGTATTTTTGCATGTAGGTCATCAGACCGTCGTACTTCACGTCGTAGTCTCTTCCATATTTTTCTGAAGAAATTGTGAGTGGTTCCATGGTTCCATAGAGGACCTCATTGAGAACATTCCCGGGCAAGTCTTTAATGGCAGTCGTGATGTTGAAGCCGGCCCTTTTTACCAGGGCAGTGAGTTGGTGAAAAACCCAGATATCCCTGTATTCGCCCAGTGGAGCAAGTCCGCCTCTGCTGATGCTCAGTGTTTTATCTGGAATTACAGATTCTTCGTCTATGCTTTCAATTTTGCCCAGTCCATTGCATGTTTGGCAAGCCCCATATGGAGAATTGAAGGAAAAGTTATTTGGCGCAGGTTCATCATAGGCAATTCCGGAAGTAGGGCACATCAGAAATTTTGAAAAATGCCTGGTTTTGTTGTCACCGTATTGAAGAAGAAGTACGCCTTTTCCAAGTTTTAATGCGGTCTGAACCGATTGTGAAATTCTGGTCCTGTCCTCTATTTTGGCTTTGAGCCTGTCTATTACAATTTCAATGTCATGAACCTTGTATCTATCGAGCTGCATTTTGGGTACAATGTCCTGTACTTCACCATCCACCCTTACTTTTGCATATCCCCATTTCCTCCAGTTTACAAAATCTTCCCTGTAGTGCCCTTTTCTGGCTTTCACCACAGGCGCAAGAATCATAACCGCCTGTCCATCATATTCTTCAATGATGGTGTTGATGATCTGATCTTCTGATTGCCTGATCATTCTTTCCCCAGTAACATAAGAAAAAGCGTCTCCGGCCCTTGCAAACAGCAACCGAAAGAAATCATAGATTTCAGTCACAGTTCCTACCGTTGACCTTGGATTTCGACTGGTCGTTTTTTGCTCAATCGATATAACAGGACTTAAACCATCAATCTTTTCAACTTCAGGCCTTTTCATTTCGCCCATAAAACTTCTGGCATAGGCAGAAAAGCTCTCCATATATCGCCTTTGGCCTTCTGCATAGATGGTATCAAATGCCAGCGAAGATTTCCCGGAGCCCGAAATTCCTGTAATGACGGTAAGTTTTTCCCGTGGTATTTTAAGCGTTAGGTTTTTTAGATTGTGCTCATTGGCCCCAAAAATTTCAATATAAGTTTGCCCATCGGCGGAAACTTCCGGCAAATCAATGTCCAGTTCTAAGGTTGATGGTTCTGAAGGTTCAGTCATTTTTATTGGTTGACTAAATGAAGGGAAAAATTAATAGTTCGATATGGCTCAAATCCCGGGCCATTTATTGCAAAATTGGTTTTCCTACCAGAAATAGCAATAAATATTCAGGAAGGTTAAAAAACAAAAATCTAATTGTTCCCAGACGCTTCTTCTTTCTGTAATAACACAGCCAGTTTTTGAATGGATGTTTCCACCTCGTCATACCATGCCTGGTCATTGGTTGCGCTCAGAAGGGTTTCATTCATTCCTCCTAAACTTTGTAAAAAGAAACGTTTCATTTCTCCAACCAGCATGTCCTTGGTCCACAGGTCAATGCGCATAATGGCAGAACTTTCTGCATCCCAAAAAGAAAGGGCAAAAGACTTTGTTTTTTCGATTTGACCCGGATTGTCAGAAGCCTGCCAACTGATTTCTTCAGGAATATTTTGCTGGTCCAGCAGGACGTCAATTTGAATGGATGATTTTCTCATAATAACTGCAAAGCAAGGCAAGCATTTTTTTGTTTGGAAATTTTTGTGATTAAATGTTCGAAAATGAACCTGAGCCCTTCTTAATTTCAATCCAATATTATCTTTTATCCCAGGCTCACAATAGATTCGTATTGTAAATTGTTGATAATTAAATTATTGCAGAATTGGTTATTAATTTTAATATTTCATTGTTTTTATTTTCTTAACAATTTCATAACATTGCATTAAATTGAAATCTGGTATGAAAAAGGCACTAAAAAAAGAAATCAAAAGTATGCTGACGACCAGCATCAGCATAACCTTAAACTCGATTGACGAAAAGGCAGCTTCTAAAATTGCCAAATCTGTTGAAAGAGCTGCTGAAAAGCTCACAAAAAAGTTTGCCAAAAACATGAAAGTGAAGGGGAAAGTTAAAGAAGAGGTAAAGGAAATTGTGAGCAAAAAGAAAAAAAAGGGATTGGCTCCTGTTGATGAGTCAACCTCAAAGTAGTTTTTTGAAAAAATATAGATAGAAAGGCGAAGGTGAGAATCTTCGCCTTTTTATTTTGTCTTTACTTGCAGCATGATTGGAATATGTCAAACAGCTTTCACACAAATCCGGCCCGAACCAAAACATAGTGCTGAGCTCATTTCACAATTGGTTTTGGGGGAATTGGTTTTGATTTCCGATATGGTAGATGACTGGTGTAAAATCGAAACAGAACATGGCTATCAAGGATTTACGAGAACAGGTCAACTCCGTGTAATTTCAAAAGCGGAAGCACTGAATTTGATTTCTGAAGGAATATTGATTTCGACCAAATCAGGTGTGGATCCCAGATTTCCAGAATCAATCCACCAATTGCCGGCTGGTATTTTTAATTTTTCATTTGAAAACAGAAACAGCCAAAACCTGATTTCTGAACAATTTTCCTGGAAAAATATTTCAAATCCGGTGAGTTTTAGTCCTGATAAAATTGAGAAACTGTGCCAATCTGCTTTGGGAATTCCTTATGTCTGGGGTGGTAAAACCTATTCCGGACTAGACTGCAGTGGTTTGGTTCAATCCCTGTTTCAACAACTGGGATATTCGTTTCCAAGGGATGCCTGGCAACAGGCAGAAATTGGAGCAACCATTGATTTTGATAAAAACAAACCTGAGTTTCTTCCCGGCGACTTACTTTTTTTCCAAAGGCCAGGAAAACAAATTCACCATGTGGCCATTTCAAGCGGTGGTGGTTTGTATTTTCATGCTTCAGAATGGACCAGAAAAAACTCCCTTGACCCTGAAAATGAACTATTTGTTCAGGACCGTTTTGATACACTGGTGCTGGCCAAGCGAATTGCAAAAAAGCATCTGACAAGTTTAAAAGATAGTTTTACTGCACTGATTCAAAAAGACATATGAAAATCCGAGGTGTATTGGCAATTGTAGTTTTCTGGATTTCAAATTATCTGTTTGCTCAGCAATCCATAAGTCTGGAAATCTGGGACAGAAATTTTGAACCTTATCAGGAATTTTCATGTCCTCTTCATTTTTTTAATGCAGGACCAGAAGCACTGAAAATGAAGGCTTTGTTGTGTCTTTTCGATTCAAATGGAAAACGCATCTGGGCCGATACCATTCGCCAAAAAGTTGGGCCCCATAGGCAAGAGCAATTTCCGGTTGAATTTATGATGCCAAATCTGGTTGGGAATTTCAATGTGAAGGCCATACTTGTAACCCCAAAGGGTAAAAATGCAGAATCGGTTTGGCCCATCCGGATTCTCAAGCCAAAACGGTTTTCCAATGAGCGCATTAGGGTTTCAACCATTTCTAATGATTTAGAAATCAAGAGTTTTGTCGAAACTTATTTTCAAACTGATAAAAAATCAGGGTTTAAAGGGAAAGAAGTCCTGGTTTGTAAAGCATCATCTTTTAAAAATCTGGGCCAAAAGAAAAAAGACTCCATCCAAGCTGAAGTCAGGCAGGGTTTACAAGTAATTCTTTTGGATGCCGGCCCTCAATGGCTGGGTGCTGCTTACACTGAAAAAGGAGAGGGAAATCCAGCCCAAGCCCAACAGATTGAAAAAAAACCAAAAATCGATTCTTTGAATTTGCCGATGGGTTTGAAGTTGAAGTTTATTCAAACAGCTGAGCCGGAAAGCCAAATACATGCAAATACTGATAAAGAGGCCCTTTGGAAAGGATTGGAAAAAGAATACGCCTGGCTTTGGAATGGTTATCGTGGTGGTTTGGTTGTTCCTGCTGCCAAAATGGAAATTTCAGGTTTGGAACCAAGGGCGCAAAAGGAACTTTGGCAAAAACGAGGTGCTGATATCAGTTTGATTAACAACGGTTTAATTGCCTATGAGCTTCAGGGTTTTTATGAATTTTCATTGGTTTCAGGCGATAAATCGGTAATAAAAAAGCTTGTGGACAAGGTTACAAAGCTTGTGGCAGATACACCCGCTTTGAAGTCAACAGTCAATCCAAATGCTCCGATTCTGGAAATCAATCTTAAAACGCAACTTCAAAATTCAGAAAAAGCAGAGGGAAAATCCATGCAGGTTTTGGCCGTTTGTGGTAAAAATCTGACCAAAGCACCAGTAGTTCAAATTGAATTTGGAGTCGGCCAGGGAAAGATTTTGGTTTCTCAATTGTTAATGGAAAACCGACTTTCACCAATTTGGCAGAATCAAAATGTGTACGCCCTCAGAAAAGATCCGGTGGCTATCCAAATGCTTATCAATATGATAGAGTTGAATTAGCTTTTACTTTATTGTTGTTTATCTCATTCAAAATCAGTTTATTGCTCAATAATCCAATTTAAGAATTTATGGAAACAAATTATGCAATTGTATTTTCAACGGCCTTAATCCCAATGATTATTGGCGCAATCTGGTATCATCCTGCTGTATTGGGAAAGGCCTGGATGGCCGCATCTGGTGTAACTGATGAACAACTAAAAGGGGGAAACATGGCCATCATATTTGGTGTCAGTATCTTGTTTAGCCTTATGTTGGCAGCGATGATTCCTATGTTGGTAATTCACCAATCTGGATTGGTTTCAATGATGATGGGAGAGCCTGGAATACCTGCCGACCCAATGAGCAATCCGGATTACAAGTTTATGTTTGATAAATATGGGCACAATTTCAGGACATTCAAACACGGGGCATTTCATGGAATACTTTCTGCCGTATTTTTTGCATTGCCCGTTTTAGGTATTCAGGCCATGTTTGAGCGAAGAAGTGGTAAATATATTTTTATCCATTTGGGCTATTGGGTAATCACATTTGTCTTGATGGGCGGCATTATTTGCCAGTGGGCCTAATTTCTTAAACCCGGAATAGTTTTATGGAAATCCCTGTCTGCAGACAGGCGGGTATTCCGATGCTAAACTGCTTCAGATCAGAAAATTCGTCACCTTTTCTTCTTTATCCGTAGCGCTGCTACGAATTTTGAATATAAGGTGCTGATTTTTTGCTTTTTAGCCCCTCATAACGAAATCCTAATAACCAATCTGGGTTAAAACTATGTCTCGTAATAAGGTTTGCAGCACTTCCTGATTTCCAGATTGTAAAAATTCCGGCAGGCCGCCTTTCGTGAGATAGGTTTTGAAATTGTTTTCAGGGGAATCTGAATTTTATATGCCACAGAAACCCAAATTTATGCTTTGGTAAAATATACTTGTGGCTTGCTGAAAAAGTAAAAATCTAACGCACAAAATCCTTTCTTCCAATTGATTGTCGGTTTCCGGGATTCATACTTTTTGGCATTGCCCCAAAAAGTATGCAAAAAACTCTAGCTTTTCCAAAGCTCCTTCCCGCTTCCGGCCCATCCGCCTTTGGCGGAAAAAGCTTCCTCCCCGCCTTTTTAAAATGCAAGCTTTTTGATTGGTTTGTTTTAAGAGCCTTGCACATTTATCTTAAATTTCAATCTTAAACAGTTGATAATAAGTAGATATAGGCTTTTTCAGCAGGCCCTACTTAGGGCTTGCTGAAAAAGTTAGCCGACAAGCCCCTTATTTGTAACTGACTGGCTTTCAGGCCCCTCTCTTTTGGAGAGGGGCTGGGGTGAGGTTAGAATAGGAAATGCGGCTGGAAATTATAGGATGTTCAAAATTTTGAGTTTAAGGTTTTTTAGAATTTCCAGCTAAAACCCTTGCACTTGGATTTTAAAATACTGTCTTACTTCATTGATGGAATGTTTGTTATCCCTTTTTCAGTAGGCCCTACTTGTGGTTATTAGTGAAATGTAAAATGTTTTACTCCTGAATTACAGATGTTTAAATCGAAAGAAAAGCAAATCAGATAGTTTAAAGATTTTCAGAACCAATTGTGAAAAAACAAAAGAACTAAGAATTCTAAGAAACTTCAATCTCAGGAAATGGCCCAAAATAGTCTTGTTGGTCATAAGTCATAAGTTCTACTAAATCAGCCGAATAGGGCAACCATTGTCTTGAAAAAGGGTCTAGAATTTCTGCTGTATCTTTACCGGGAAAAAGTTTGTAATCAAACTTCGGGAAATTGTAACCAATATACCCAGGATAATACCAATCCAATTCAGATTGCAGCGCCAGTTCCATTTTCTTTAAAATTAAAAACCGGCCAGGGCTAAAACGTTTATAATCCGGATGGTAGAAGTTTAGAATCCCAGCCATGCCATTTTGCCCCATGTCAAAAACTCCAACCGCTATTAATTTTTTACCATCGCGTACTTCAATCATCCAGGAATCGAAAATATTGGGTTGTTGCGCATAAAATAAATCCTGACCAAACAAGAAATCTGAAGCAGTGGAAGAGGCCTCAAAATCAATGCTTTTGAAATAAATTTCATACAGATTTTCGTGTTCATCCGTAATGTTTAGGGGCAAAATTTCCCAACTGAACCGTTCATTTTTGGCAAGAAGTTCTTTTTGTTTTTTACTGAAAGAAAAGTCTTTCATCCTGTAGCGAAGCCAGAAAACACGAATCCAACGATTAATAAAGATATAATCTACGGTAAAAAGTCTTTGACCCATGCGGTACCAACCATTCAATAAATAGTGGTCGAGCTCCTCGCCGGTTAAAGAATCGGGGTAAATATGGTTGACCATTGGTCTGGCAAAGATTGTATGAACGAAAGCAAATCCATAATCTAAATTTCAAATTTCGGACATCTAAAATTGCCGGACTCGAATTCCTATAATTTTTGAATTTTCCTTTATCTGCCAACCAATGAATTTTTGAAAGAATCATGAGCCTTTCTGAAATTCTATAAACTTGAATTAGCTGCAAAAAGGATGGCTTCGCTGACCTGCCCGGCTGTGAGTTGAGGATAGGAAGAAACTATATCTTCAACACTTGCACCATCGGCCAAAAGACCAAGTAAGAACTCAATAGTAAGCTTTGTAAGTATTATTCCTGGCCTGCCGGAACTATCCCAGGAATGGTTGCTAATATTTGGAAGCATCAGCAATCATCTAATATTCAATCAAATATATTTATTATTTTGAGTTTAAACCAAGTTTAAATTCACCCAAAATCTCTAATTCTTCAGACAATGAAATTCCTCCGGGATTACAACCGGGTTTGCCTTCCGGAATTTCGGTACCCAGGTTTTTAAAATACTCCACCCACGCTGGGTCAAACGTATTGGTTCCATTTTTTTTATAGGTCATGGGCTCAAGTCTGAAAACTGGTTTTCCACCATTTGCCTCTTTAAAAGCATCATACAAAAGCTCTGAGCAATAATATTTTCCATTGTCATACAAGAAATTATCGTCGTATTGAAAACCTAGTTTTGATACCGAAAATGCCAGGGCTTTTGTAATCAGTTTTTGATTATTTGGTCGGCCAACAAGTGCGGCTTTTGTAGAATATTTAAGGAAATTTGGCAACCAGGTGAGCCGTACCGAATTGCCAATTGCCTCAATTATAAAACTGGAATCGTTCCTTAAGTACACCATTCCAACATGGCTGAATTTCTGATTGTTATACCCTTTTGTCACAGATTCAATGGCATCGCAAAGGGGGCCACAATCCAGGTCGAGAAATAAAAGGTCGCCGTTTTGAAGCTTTATTTCCTTTGGTTGGTTTTCAAAATCAGATTGAGAAACAGGATTTAGTGAAACCAATATTTGATACCTGGAAAACAATATCAAAAGTCCAAAAACCAGAGATGTAAAAAAGCCTGTCAATGTTTTAAAGTGGCTATGTGATTAATTTATGCAAATCAAAAAACAATATTCAGGAATCCCCTTTTTTACTTTTGAATTCCTGAAATTAAATTTCAAAAGAACAATTTATGGTTTTTTGAGGTATTGACTGCTATTTGCAGGCCATGGAAATAAATCAGACCAATTTTTCGGAAAAGAAGCTTCAGTGGTTGTACATTATACTTTGCACCGTTTTTCTCACCAATGCAATTCTTGCAGAAATGATTGGAGTAAAGATTTTTTCTCTCGAATCTTTGATGGGATCCAAGCCAGCTCAAATCCATTTACTCAAAGATTTTATCCTCGATTTTAACCTCACAGCTGGCGTTGTTGTTTGGCCTATCGTTTTCATTACAAGTGATATAATTAATGAGTATTTTGGAAAACCTGGGGTAAAGCGGATTAGTTATCTCACTGCCATTTTGATAACTTATGTTTTTGGGGCAGTCTATGTGACCACGACATTGCCACCCGCAGAATTTTGGTTGGAGGTTAACAAAACTGATATGGGAGGAAATGCTTTTAATATCAATACTGCTTTTGCAACCATCTTCAGGCAGGGATTGGGCATTATTTTGGGTTCGATTACTGCCTTTTTAATTGGCCAGATTTTAGATGCCCATGCATTTCATTGGATAAAATCTATGACAGGCAGTAAACATATCTGGTTGAGAGCCACTGGTTCCACACTGATTTCTCAGCTGATTGACAGCTTTGTTGTTTTGGTTGTGGCCTTTTATATTTTTGGAAACTGGTCATTCAGCCAGGTCATTGCCATTGGCATCATCAACTATATCTATAAGTTTAGTGTGGCAGTTCTGCTTACACCTTTACTTTATCTGATTCATTATCTGATAGATGGATATTTAGGGTTATCCAATATTGAAAAAGGAAAATAAATCCGGAGACTAAATCCTCTCAATTTTAGCACCCAGTGCATTCAGCCGTTTGTCGATATGCTGGTATCCACGGTCTATTTGCTCGACATTGTCAATGATACTGGTGCCTTCTGCACTCATGGCTGCCAGAAGCAATGAAACTCCGGCCCGGATGTCAGGACTTGTCATTCTGATTCCTTTGAGTGGCAATTGTCGGTTCAAACCAATGACTGTAGCCCTGTGGGGATCGCAAAGAATAATCTGAGCACCCATATCAATTAGTTTATCAACAAAGAACAACCGGCTTTCAAACATTTTTTGGTGAATCAGAACTGTACCTTTTGCCTGGGTGGCGGTTACCAAAACAATACTGAGCAAATCTGGTGTGAAACCTGGCCAGGGGCCATCAGCAACGGTTAAAGTTGAGCCATCAATAAAAGAATTGATTTCATAATTTGCGTTATCAAAAACCCGGATATTGTCATCCTTAATTTCCATATTGATTCCGAGTTTTTTAAAAACATCAGGAATCTGACCAAGCATATCTACCCTGCAATTGGTTATGGTAATGTCAGAATTGGTTATGGCCGCCATTCCTATAAATGAACCGATTTCAATCATATCCGGAAGCATTCTATGGTCAGTTCCACTCAGTTCTTTTACCCCGGTAATTTTAAGCAGGTTTGATCCATGACCTTCAATTTTTGCACCCATTCGAATAAGCATGGCAGACAATTGCTGCAAATAAGGCTCACAGGCGGTGTTGTAAAGGGTAGTAGTTCCTTCCGCAAGTACTGCTGCCATTAATATATTTGCTGTTCCGGTAACGGATGGTTCATCCAGGAGATGAAAGCACCCTACCAATTTTTTACCAGTTACCTGATAAAACTGTGTGTCAGGGTCATATTCAAAATTGGCGCCTAGTTTTTCTAATCCTAAAAAGTGGGTATCCAACCTTCTTCTTCCAATTTTATCTCCACCTGGTTTAGGAATTCTAGCTGTGCCAAATCGGGCAAGGAGTGGTCCAACAATCATAACAGAACCTCGAAGAGCAGAGGCTTTGTCCTGAAATTCAGTAGTTTGAAGATATTCTAAATTAACATCGTCTGCCTGAAAGGTAACTGAACCCGGGCCGTTTTTGGTAACTTTTACACCCATTGAGTTTAACAACTCAATCAGTTTATTCACATCCCGGATGTCTGGGATATTGGTAATGGTTACCGGTTCTTTCGTAAGTAAAACACAACAAATAATTTGAAGGGCCTCATTCTTAGCACCCTGCGGTTCAATGGAACCCGAAAGTTTTGTTCCTCCCTTAATCCTGAAAGTTGTCATCTGTTTTTACCTTCTTCTCTTGTTGTTCTGAAAACGTTGATTTCTGTTGTTTCTCTGGTTTTGCCCACCTTGCCTTTGGGACTGACCTTGAGGGTTTTGTAAAATATCCTTTGGATTGATGCTGAGTAAATTTTGCGAAGAAACCTTTTCGGAATCCAGAATGAGTTTTCCTCCTGAGAGCTTTTTCAGATTTTCAATGACAACGCTATCCTCAATCATATCCTTTGAGTGGCTCAGAACAAACATCTTCATCAACCGGCAGAGGTAGATGCAAGCCTGCTCCTTTTCTTCCTCATCTTCCAGGTCGATGGCCTTTTTTACAAGCAATTCTATGCTTCTGCCATAGTGTTTAAACTTAGC
>JAIXQU010000033.1 GCA_027485575.1 Cytophagaceae bacterium | reverse complement strand
TAAAAAACCTTTGCCAAATTGAGCATACCAGACATAGAAGTATGGGCAATTTTCTCTCTAATCTCTTCTCTGGCTTGATTGCATATAGCTTCTTTCCTAAGAAACCTTCTTTAAATCTGGACTTCGAAACCTCTAACCAACTGACTCTCTTTTAGTTTTATTTCGAACTCACGTTAATCTAATAAAAACAAAAGAAATGTTAAATATTCAAATCTATTAAAGAATAATATGAACACCTTTTACGTTGTTTGAATATCGAAATGGCCATATTTTTCATAAAAATCATGTCAAAGAACAAATTCATTTTACGCTTATTCTTTTCAATTTCTGGAACTGTACTGATTTTCAGCATGTTCTTGGGCGCAGGGATAAGTCTATCAAATTTTTCTACTACCATTGAAAGAGATTCAATCAAACAGAAATTTGAGTTTTTCCACACCCTCTGGCCAGCCGAAAAGCTAGCAATTCTAAATGACAAACCGCTCTATGATCCGGGCGAAACTTTATGGTTCTCTGTTCTATTGGCAAATGGCCAAACACTGAAAAGAACTGGCTTGAGTGAGATTGTTTATGTGGAGCTCATCAATCCCAAAGGAAGTATTGAAAAAAAGTTTTCTTTAATTGCCAAAGGAGGAAAAGCCAACGGAGATTATCAGATACCAGTCGATGCCATTGGGGGGATTTATAAAATAAAAGGTTATACCCGATGGATGCAGCAAATGGGAAAGGAGGCAATCAAAGAAATTCAAATCCAGGAGGTGGTTTTACCAAACCTTAAGTTAACATTAGAATTGGACAGAAAAGCTTATAAAGCAGGTGATTTGGTTACCGTTAACTTCTCAGCAGAAAATCTGGACAATGCGCCTCTCATAAATTCAAACTTTCAATATTCCATTTTTGCGGGAGACCAAAATCTGCTAAACCAAAATACTCAAACTGATGGAAACGGAAAAAAAACATTTAGTTTTTTACTTCCTAAGATACCCGCTGGTAGTAGTCCTGTAATAAATATTCGAATGGAATATGGCGAACAATCTGAATCAATTTCTAAATCCATTCCATTGGCAGACAAGGAGTTGTTGGTCTATTTTTTCCCGGAAGGAGGTGATTTTATAAAAGGAATTTCTTCAAAAATAGCATTTAAGGTATTAAAAGCCGATTCAACCTCAGCGGATGCAGAGGGATGGTTGATGACCAAGAAAGGTCAAAGAATTCAATATATTAAAACTAAACATGATGGAATGGGATTTTTTGACCTCGAGGCGAAAGAAGGGGAGCAATATCATATTGAGTGGACCAGTCCAATATCTTTTACTTCAAATTTACCAGAAGCACTTGATAAAGGCTATTCACTTTCTGTTCAATCCTTTGAAAGTGAATTGTTGATTAAAACGAATTCTCCCACCAATGACCCGATTCTGTTGGTTGCCCAAATGAGGGGCAAATGGTTGTGGGACAAAACTTTAAAAGGATCTTCCGGGGGCTCAACAACCAAAGTAAACATTAAAAACTGGCCAGCTGGTGTGGTTAGATTTACGGTTTTTGATTCCAGGAAATTGCCAAGATGTGAGCGTTCTGTATTTGTGAATGCTCAAAAAAAGCTCCAGGTCCGTATTTCTACTGACAAAGAAAAATATCAAACCAGAGAAAAAGTAAATGTGAATGTTCGCGTTGCTGACGAAAAGGGAATTCCGGTACCGGGATTGTTAAATTTATCCGTAGTAAACGACGTTTTACTAAACTACACCGCTGATAAACAAGGGAATCTGGTTTCCGGACTTTTATTGGAGCAGGAACTGAATGCTAAACTTGATAATCCTGGTTTCTATTTTTCAGACAATCTGAACGCCAAAAACCATCTTGACCTTGTAATGCTCACATTTGGATGGACGGGGTTTGAATGGAGAAAAATAATGGATGAAACTATCGAAAAGCCATCAGAAGGGCCGGAAAGAGCAATAATTGCCGGCACAGTTATTTATTCCAATGACAATAAACCCTTAAAAAAAGGAAAGCTGGAAATTGGCTCTACAGTAATATATACAGATTCCAATGGCAGGTTCCGATTTCCATTTATTGATTTGACCAAACCCGCTACCATTAAGATTTCGAAAGGAAATGAAAAAACTGATGTTCAGACGATTACCCAATATGGAAGTGAAATGACCTTGTATTACAATCCATATCCTCCGGTGTTTATGAAAATGGAAATGGCGGATGGCAAAATGATTCCTATGGCTGCAATGGCGGGTGGAATGGGTGATAAAAAAATAGAAGGTGATGTACGCCTAAGAAAAAAAGGATTGCAACCCAACATTAAAGCCAAAAATGCAGTTGCGAATGATAACGCACAAGCTGATAATGCACTCAAAAAAGAAAGAAATAATGAGGGGGCGCCCGCTTTAAACAAAAGGAGAGCATTTCCAATAATACAACCACCGGCTCAGGACCCGATATCACCCTATTATCTGGCCAGGAAATTCCCCAACCTACCTCCGACAAAAACAGCATTGAGAACTGATTTTAAAACCACATTATTCTGGACTGGATTGGTGGACCTTGATGCAAATGGACGTGGGAATTATTCGTTTTATACAGGAGATGACATTACCTCTTATAAAATCATGGCCCAATCAGCTGGGCCAGATGGCTTATTGGGAGTTGCTGAAAAGTTGTTTTATACTGAATTGCCTTTTTCAATTTCCTCAAAAATCCCTGTTGAATTGACCATTGGTGATAAAATCACATTTCCCATAACAGTTTCCAACAAAACAAATAAAGTATTGAGCTTAAATCTCTTAGCCACCCTTGGTAAAGGTTTCAAGTTGGTTAAATCCATCCCTGAATCTATTTCCATTCAACCTTCTGAGAAAAAAGAACTTCCGCTCGAGGCCATTGCCTTCGAAAAAACGGATAGCTCAAAACTTCAACTCTCAGTTTCACTTGGGGAAGAAAAGGATATTTGGGAGAAATCAATCCGGATTGTTCCCCGAGGTTATCCAGTTAACCTTTCATTTTCAGGGAAAGAAATGAACAATGCTTATATCGCTGATATCAAAAATATGATACCGGGAAGTTTAACTGCAGAGGCAATGGCTTTCCCTGATGTGACTTCTGATTTGCTGACGGGTGTGGAAAGTATTTTGTCTGAGCCGTTTGGATGTTTTGAACAAACAAGTATGACAAGTTATCCAAATGTTCTGGTTCTAAATTATTTAAGAGAAGCAAAGGTTTCAAATCCGGCGCTTGTATCAAATGCCGAGGTGCTTTTGGAAAAAGGATACAAGCGACTAACCAGTTTCGAAACCAAGCAAAAAGGTTATGAGTGGTTTGGCGGAACACCAGCCCATGAAGCCTTGACCGCTTATGGCTTGTTGCAGTTTAAGGAAATTCAAAAGGTTTCGGGATATGTAGACCAATCGATGGTGGACCGCACTGCAAATTGGTTATTGAGCAGACGGGATGGAAAAGGTGGTTTTTTAAAATCAGCTCAAGCCTTGGATAATTTTGGGAGGGCGAATGATGACATTACCAATGCATACATTGTTTATAGTTTGGCCGAAGCTGGATTTCAACAACTGGATCTTGAGGTAAAAAAGACAACTGAAATTGCACTTCTGAAAAAGGATCCTTATCTTCTGGCATTGGCAGCCAATACTTTGTGGCTATTGAAACAAAATGAAAAGGCCATTGAAGTAACGGCAGCCCTGTTGCAAACCCAGGCTGAAAATGGAAGCTGGACAGGATTAACACATTCTATAACCTATTCACAAGGTAATGCTCTTTCTGTTGAAACGACTGGTTTTGCAATACTGGCCTTGATTCGTTCTTCTGAACCCAATAAATTGAAAATAGATAAGGGAGTAGATTTTTTGATTAAACAAAGAAGCGGTAATGGAGGATTTGGAAACAGCCAGGCTACAATTGTTGCATTGAAGGCATTGACTTCTTATGTTGTTTTTTCTAAAAAAGCAGCTGAAGATGGGGCCTTTACTTTATCCGTAAACGGAAAAGAAACGGCAAAAGCTGATTGGAAGGCGGGAACTCAGAATACCATCATTGCCAAAGGCTGGGAAGGGGAGATCAAGGAAGGACAAAACAAACTTGAATTTGGGTATTCAATATTAAAGGAGCCTTTGCCTTTTACCATTTCGCTTGACTACTTTACTTCCATGCCAAAATCAGATCCAGCTTGTAAAATCAAAATTGAAACCAAAATAAGTTCACCAACTGTGAAGCTGGGCGAGGTGGTGCAAATGACAGTGAAACTGACAAACACCAGCACTGAAGGACAACCGATGACGATGGCTGCGGTAAATATTCCGGGTGGTTGTGTGGTTTCGCCAGTGCAGCTTCGGGATTTGCAACAGAGCAAACTGGTTGATTTTTATGAGATTAAGGGAAACCGGATTTTTCTATATTACAGGCAGATGGTTCCTTCTGAAGTAAAAAACATTACGCTAACGCTTAATCCCATTTTTAAAGGGAAGTTTGAAGCTTCTGCGAGTAGTGCGTATTTATATTACACTGCAGAAAGGAAGGATTGGGCGAAGGGCCTGGGTTTAGAAATTGAATAACATTATTTTATCCTTACCCCTGCCCTTGAAATTCTGGCCATGCCAAAGCAACCGACTGCTTTCGTTTTAGAATTTTTATCCGTGTTAAAAATATTTCCCCTCACATTGGCAATTGGACTTGCAAAAAGTCCTGTATTATTCAATTGAATATCCATTTCTTTTAAAAACCGCCATTGCTCTGCATCTATTGAAAGTAGCTCGACTGCCAGGGTATCTCCAACCAGGTATCCTTTGTCCCCGTTGATTGAGTTCCTGATCGGATAAATAAATTCAAGGCCATCGGCAGCGCCAGGATTGAATGCTGCATCTACCGGAAAAGCCGCACGAAGACGGTTATATCTCAAATCATTTTGACCATTTAATGAATATCTCATCCAACAAAAATCATTCGGACCTACCGGATCTGTGGCTTGAAAATAAAGATACTTTCCAGCCTCATTTCCAAACTCTGCTGCTCTTTCTTCCTGATACAAAGTATCGATGGGCGTGCCTCGAACGAGTCGGGAAGTTGAGAAAAAGGTCTGTTCGTTATACTTTATAGACAAATTAAATACCTCGCCGGTTTCACCCCGAATAGAATCTGAGGACAGATAATTTCCCGGAGTTTTCTCAACTTCGGTGAAAGTGTAGACCGTTCCCTTATCTGAGGTTAACTGCACAAGTGCTCCGGAAACTCCTGGTGCCTTCCCGCCATTTTCAAAATACGGGGTGGTTTTTGTTAATCTTATGGTAGCAGGGCCATCATTCACAAGAACCAATGCATCGACAGCGAGTTGACTTTCTCCTTTGTCAAGATTTATGTCAATTGGGTCTTCACAGGCATATAATGTGAAAGCGAGGGAAATTCCAATAAAAGTTCTAAGTATTTGATTGATTTTCATGGCTTAGAAAGAAAAATTATAGGTTACAGATGGAACTAAAGTTCCCAGAACAGAAAACCGTATTGCTTCTGTGTTGGTTGATTGCTCTACCCGTTGCTGGGCAGTAGGTTCTTCTACAGGTGGAGTTTGTCTAAAATATATTCCAAATGGGTTTCTTCTGGCATAAACATTATAGATGCCAAATGTCCAACTGCCTTTCCAGTTTTTCACCCTAGGAACTTTTGCAACCAAAGAATTGATACCATCCCTTACAAAATTCAGTAAAGCCCAGTTTTTAGTAATACCTCTTTTCGTCCCGAATTTACCTTTTACTTCATAAGTTGCAGAAATGTCCAATCGATGGTATGCCGGCAACCGATAGTTGTTTCTTAAATTGTTGGAGTTTTGAGGCAATACAAATCCTTGATATTCGATTCTGTTTGTTGGGAAAGTTCCCGGAACTCCTGTACTAAAAACGAAATTGGCAGAAAGAGACCACCTGGGATTAAGTTCATAATTTCCAACAACTGCAAGGTTATGGGTTTTGTCAAATCGGGTGGGATACCAGTCTTTGTTGTTTATGCCTGACACTTGTCTTTCAGACCTGCTTAATGTGTATGAAAACCAACCATTAAATTTACCTTTTCTCTTCTTCAGGTAAAATTCCAATCCATAAGCCCTTCCATTTCCAGAAAGCAACTCGGCCTCCAGCGTTTTATTCAACAATAAATCTGCACCATCGATGTAGTCGATCTGATTTTGCATTTCTTTATAAAAAATCTCCGTAGAAAATTCATAATCAATATCCTTGAGGGAGAAATTTTTGAAATATCCCAAAGCCACCTGATCTCCGATTTGGGGTTTAATATTGTTAGAACTTGGCGACCAAACATCCAAAGGTACAGATGCCTGGGTATTACTCAAAAGGTGGATGTATTGCGCCATTCGATTATAACTGGCTTTAATAGAGGTCTTTTCATTCAGTTCATATTTGGCAGAAAACCGAGGTTCAAAATTTCCATACTGAGCCAAGGTTTTCCCGGCAGCAACTATTTGTGTTTCCAAAACCGGCCTTTTTATTCCCGGGGTGGTATCGCCCAGAATTAACTTATTACCAGCTCCCTGATTTAAGAAATTTGAATACCGCAATCCATAAGTCAAAGTAATTTTTCTACTGATGGTATGGTCATTACTCACAAAAAGGCTGTTTTCAAACGCATACTTATCGCTCAATCTGTTTACGATTGACCTTCCATTGCTTAAAACTGTCGTTTTTCCAGGCAAAAAATCATAGTACAAAATCTGACCACCGAAGGTAAGGGTGTTTTTGTCATCAATATAATATGTAAATTCAGGCTTAATGCTTAAGTTCTCAATTTTGGAATTCCAATTAAACCCATCATCGTCTGCTTTGATGTTTAGAGAGTAGTCATAATTGCTGTAAAAGGCTGTTATGTTTGAAAACAATCTTGAACCAAAAACATGATTCCATCTTAAGGAAGTAGTGGCATTTCCCCACTCAAAACCGAATGCTGATCCAAAACCAAACTTATCTCTTCCAAAGTAGCCAGAAGCAAAAACCGTATTTTTCTGATCTATCTTATAATTTACCTTGGCCGTCAGGTCATAAAAGTAGGCAACCGTTGATCTAAGCTGTTCATTAGATGCGAGTGGGAAAAAAAGGTCAAAATATGTTCTTCTTCCTGCTACAATAAAAGACATTTTCTCTTTCATGATTGGGCCTTCAATGGAAAACCTACTCGAGAGCAGTCCAATACCCCCATTTCCTTCAAATTTTTTATTGTTTCCCTCCTTCATCCTGATATCCAGTAAGGAAGAGATCCGTCCTCCATATTGGGCGGGAATACCGCCTTTTACTAGTTTGACATCTTTAACTGCATCCGGGTTAAAAACTGAAAAGAAACCAAAAAGATGAGAGGAATTATAAACAGGAGCCTCGTCCAAAAGAATCAGGTTTTGGTCTATACTTCCTCCCCGAACATTAAATCCAGATGCGCCTTCACCCACTGTTGAAACTCCAGGTAATAATTGAATGGATCGGATTACGTCCACTTCACCCAACAAAGGAGGAATCTTACTTATTGTTTTGATGTCCAGTTTATTAACCCCCATTTGAGTTGATTTTACATTGGCTTCCATTTCGGTCTTTTCACCCGTAATAACCACTTCCTTGGTTTCTTTTGCCTCTTCGGCAAGGTCAATATTCAAATTTTGATTCTTCGTTAAATCTACTTCCTTGATTTGTGTAACATAGCCCAGATACAGAAATTTAAAGGTATATTTTCCTTCAGGTAAGGTCAAAGAATAAAAACCGTAAACATTGGAGGTAGCTCCTTTTTTTAATTCTTCAACATATACGGCCGCTCCAATCAAGGCCTCGCCATCATTTGCATCCTTGATATAACCCGAGACTGTTTGTTTTGTGGTTTGGCCGTGAGAACCAAGGTTGGTGAGCAATCCAATAGAAAAGAAAAAAAACAGAATTCGGATTGGATGTTGTTTGAATAAATTTTTATTTTTCATAGTGTCGGCAGTTTTGCCGGCAGTTTTAAATTACAAATCGTTTTGTTAAACTCATTTCCCATGCAATGGTTTATGCAACAAAGGAGAGAAGAATTTATCTTTTCAAGGATTACTAAATTATTAAACATGTTTTCAAAGGGTAGAGCGGCTGAAAACTGATATTAACCCTCCAAAAAGACGGATTGAAAAACCATAGTTTTTTTGGCAGTTTTTTGAAAAAACCAGATTCCGGATTTCTGATTTTAGTTTGATTTTTGAATTAAGTACTTGCTTAATCCATTTTCATATAATTCAGATGCCTCAGAGATGCTCATCCAATCCAAACCATCCACTTTAAAAGACTTATTATCAGAAACAATACCTAATGGAAGAAAGTCAACCTCCTTTTCAAGGGCTAATGTTTTAATTCTATCTTCATGCTCAAGGGGATAGGAAATCAACACTCTGCTTTGGCCTTCCCCAAACCAAAAAGCATCCATTCGATATCCTTCGGTCCCACAAACTTCAAATCCAAATCCTGAGTTCAAGCCAGATTCGGCAAGTGCCAACCAAAGTCCTCCATCGCTTAGGTCATGGCATGAGGCAAGCAGGCTTTGCTTAATTAGCTTTTTAACAAGCTTTTGGGTTAAAAGTTCTTTTTCCATTTCGAAATAAGGCGCCGGAGATGCCTTAACTTTGCAATAAGAATACAAGTATTCTGAAGAGGCAATATCGTCTGTCATTGGTCCGAGCAGAGCAATTCTATGGCCAGGGGTTTTAAAAGCAATGGTAGTTCTCTTATGCAATCCTTCCATAATTCCCAGCATCCCAATTGTAGGAGTTGGAAATACCGGACCATCATAACCGGATTGATTATAAAAACTAACATTGCCCCCGGTAACCGGAGTTTTAAATGCTTCACAAGCCGTTTTCATTCCTTTAATTGAATGAACAAATTGCCAATAAACTTCTGGATTGTAAGGATTTCCAAAATTCAAACAATTGGTAATGGCAACTGGTTCACCACCTGAACAAACTATATTTCTGGCAGCTTCTGCAACTGCTATTGCACATCCTTTTTCAGGGTTGGCATATACGTATCTGGAATTGCAATCGACTGTTATGACAATGGCTAAATCTTTGGCATCCTTTACCAAAACAATGGCGGCATCCGATGCCTCGCCTGCAGAAACATTTGCCGTCCCCACCATGCTGTCATATTGCTTGCTCACCCATTTTTTTGAAGCCAGATTGGGGTGAGAAAGAAGGAATTTAGCTGCTTCCACATAATCTGGTTGAGGGATTTGGTTGGGATCAAATTTTTGGTTTTCAGCAAAGTAGGCTGGCTCTTTCCACTCCCTGTGATACACAGGCGCTCCACCCCCGAGAACCAAATCTTCAGCTGGCACATCGGCAACCAATTCTCCCTTCATGTAAAAATGAAGTCTTTTGGAATCAGTCACAACACCTATTTGTGCACATTGCAGATCCCATTTATCAAAAATGGCAAGTATTTCCTCTTCGTTTCCTTTTTCAACTATGATGAGCATCCGCTCCTGACTTTCAGAAAGTAGAACTTCAAATGGCTGCATATTTTCCTGCCGGGTAGGCACCTTTTCCAGCCAAATATCCATTCCATGTTCTCCCTTGGCACTCATTTCAGATGTAGAACAAATAATGCCAGCCGCTCCCATATCCTGGATTCCAATCACCGAACCACTGGCAATTACCTCTAAGGTTGCTTCCAAAAGTAACTTTTCTGCAAAGGGGTCTCCAACCTGAACTGCCGGAAGTTTTTCATTTGATTTTTCTGAAATATCCTCTGAGGCAAAAGTAGCGCCATGTATACCATCCTTTCCGGTTCTGGATCCTACTATATAAACCGGATTTCCAACCCCATAAGAAATTGCTTTTGCTGTTTTTCCGGTTTGAACTATCCCAGCAGAAAAGGCGTTTACCAATGGGTTTGTGTTGAAGCAATCATCGAAAAAAACTTCCCCGCCTACAGTAGGAATTCCAAAGGCATTGCCGTAATCGCCGATTCCTTTTACCACACCTTTTATAAGAAACTGGTTTCGGTCCTTTTCTGGCATGCCAAATCGAAGTGAATTCAATTGGGCTATTGGCCTAGCACCCATAGTGAATATGTCCCGGTTGATACCTCCTACCCCTGTTGCTGCACCCTGATACGGCTCTAAAGCCGATGGGTGATTGTGGCTCTCGATCTTGAAGGCTACTGCCAATCCCTGACCAATATCAACCAATCCGGCATTTTCTTCGCCAGCTTTAGCCAACATTCTTTCAGATTCTTTTGGCAATGTTTTTAACCAAACAATGCTGTTTTTATAAGAACAATGTTCTGACCACATTACTGAGAATATAGATAGCTCAGTAAAATTTGGCTGCCGGCCAAGAATTTCACAAATCTTATCATATTCATCTGGCAAAAGGCCAAGCTTTTTGGCGGTTTCTACAGTTGGAAGGGTAACAGTATTCATAGAAAGAAAAAATGCAATACCGCAAAACTATAAAAGTTAGATGCACCTACACCAAAGGTTTGTTAAACAGTTCTAAAAATTGTCTGGTTGATAATCCTGGTTGATCCGAAATCGTATAAAAGCTGGAAGTTTATTTATATAAATTTTGCTTTATTCTATTGGACATTTTACCATAAATGAAAATTTATATAAATATAAAAACTTCTCTTTTAAGCACTTAAAACAAAATTCAACAATTTATCTGATAAAATTTTTTGGCTTAAAAAGAAAAGACCTGGCTGCTTTTCAAACAACCAGGTCTTTCTAAATTAATACTTTCTGTTTCTTACTTTTTTGCGGCCCTTCTTGCCATCGCTTTTTCTTTCATATCATCCTTCATTTCCATAAGCTTGGTAAATTGTTCGGGAGAAAGAATTCCTTTTGCAGTGGAGAAATAGCCATCGTTGATTTCCTTAACTTTGGTGGAGATTGCTTTTTTATCAGCACCAAATGAATTTCTGGCTTCTTCAATTTTCTTAAACCTGTCCAGGTTTATGGCTTTAAATCGTTCAATTTGGGTTGCATCCAGGGTTAGATTCTTTGTCATTCTTTGTGTGAAAGATTCTGCTCTTTCTTCCGCAGATTTTTTTGGGGTAGCTTTCATTTCTTGTTGAGCCCAACTTGCAGACATGGAAAGAACAAATGCAAAAACTAAAATCAATACTTTTTTCATAATTTTTAAAAAATTTTCTCTTTGAGGTCATGCAATAAATAAAGGTTTAATCATTTAGAAAAATTTTTTTTGGCAAGGAAAGTGTTAAAGAATACAACCAAAACCTCATCCAAATTTGAACAAAACGGATCCTTATTTGTCTTATCATTCTGGAAAGTCTTTATTTGCAGAAAGGAATATTACAGGTAAGTTTCTGAACTCATTCAGAATTAATTCATTATGAAAAAAATTGCGATTTTTACCTCCGGTGGAGACTCACCTGGTATGAACGCTTGTGTACGTGCGTCGGTAAGAGCGGCGGTGTATTATGGCATCGAAATCTATGGAATCAGGCGGGGATACAATGGCATGATCAAAGGAGATATTGTAAAGCTTGATTCAAAAGCGGTCAGCAATACAGTACAAAGAGGAGGAACGATCTTAAAATCTGCCAGGAGCGAAGAGTTCCGGACACCAGAAGGAAGAAAAAAAGCCTTTGAACAAATACAAAGTCTGGGAATAGAGGGTTTGGTAGCTATTGGCGGAAATGGAACATTTACAGGTGCAGATATATTCTACAACGAATATGGCATACCCACTGTAGGGGCTCCGGGAACCATTGACAATGACCTTTACGGAACGGATTACACCATTGGATTTGATACCGCAGTCAATACTGCTTTAGAGGCAATTGACAAAATCAGAGATACTGCAGACTCCCACGACCGAATCTTTTTTATTGAAGTTATGGGGAGAGACTCTGGTTACATAGCCATTCAATCTGGTATAGGTGGAGGTGCTGAGCTGGTTATGGTTCCAGAAACGAATAGTTCCATTGAGGAAGTGATTGAAACCCTGAAAGGCGGATGGAACCGGTCAAAAACTTCCTCCATCATAGTGGTTGCAGAAGGGGATGAAGAAGGAGGAGCACAGGCTGTCGCAAACCGGGTTCAAAAGCATGTTCCATATGCTGACATTAAAGTAACAACTTTAGGCCATATTCAAAGAGGAGGCGCCCCCTCTGCTTTTGATAGAATTTTGAGCTCACGTTTGGGTGTAGCCGCAGTTGAGGGCTTAATGGATGGAAGGAAAAACGTAATGGCAGGAATTGTAAACAATGAAGTGGTCTTTACTCCTTTCAAAGAAACCATTACCCTTCGAAAACCAATTCATCCGGACCTTATCAGGCTTGTGGATATATTAAGTGTTTAATTTAATTTTTTTCTAAAATGGGCTTTGTTCCTTTTTTCGTTGTAATTTCAGGAGTAATTTTCCTTGTGTTAGGGGTTAATTACCACACTTTTAAAAATTACCGGGCAAATATTCTCCGATTAATTTCAAGTATTCAGGAATCAAAAAAACTGGTCAGAACAGACGTGGATCAATTAGAGAGTTTATCCGTTCCGGAACTTGAGGATTTTTGTGAAAATATGTGTGGATACCTTTCAGGAAAATTAGACAGTAAATTCTTGCAAGGCAAATTAGATTCAGTAAATGAGGCTTTTGAAAATCTTTACAGTTCCTCTGAGTCAAAGCATATTCAGGAAATAATTTTAAAAAGCATCAATCTACGGGTAAGAGAAATTTCGAAATTGAATTCTGAGTTAAAGGAAAACCAATTTGCTTATGAAAAGTTGCTGGAAGAGAAACCTTACAGCATGATGGGCAAACTAATGAACTTTGAAAAGATTCAACTTCCCTGGGAAAGCAAAATTTCTTCTACCATTTCTTCCTGACTTTTCTGCGTTAGCCAATGGGTTTTATGCTCATTGTTGAACCATGTAATTTGCCTTTTGGCATAGTTCCTTGTGTGTTGTTTGATTTTTTCAATTGCCTCATTTTGAGTTAATAAACCGTTTTTACAATCGAATATTTCTTTATAACCTACCGTTTGTAAGGCATTCAGATTCTGATAAGGAACCAAAGACTCAACCTCTTCCCAAAGACCCTCTTTTAGCATTTGGTCAACCCTGAAATTGATATTCCGGTATAGTTCTTCCCTGGAAATGCCAATTCCAAAACTCGAGATTTTCCAATCAGTAGGTATGGGTTCAACCTCCGACTGGGGCTTACCGGCCAGGACCCACTCCAAAGCCCTTTGGACTCTTCTTGGGTTATCCAGATTAATCTCTGACGCCAATTGGGGATCCTTATGAATGAGTAAATCAGAAACATGGGATAATTCATGGGTTTCCATAAGATGATTGACCCGCTCTCTGATTTCCTCTGAAACCGGAGGCCTGTTTAGCCCTTCGAACAAGGCCTTTATATAAAGCCCTGTACCTCCACAAATTACAATGCTATTGTTTGTCTCAAAGTATTTTGAAATGACTTTCCTCGCCAATTGGGCATACATGCCAGCAGTAAAATTCTCGGAAATGGAAACGGACCCAATGAAGTGATGCTTAACCAATTTCAAATCCTCATTGGAAGGTTTTGCAACTCCTATGTTCAGCTCTTTGTAAACCTGCCTGGAATCTGCAGATATAATTTCGGCATTCAGTTTTTGAGCAAGGGAAATGGCAAGGGAGGTTTTACCAGAAGCTGTTGGACCACAAATGATAAAAATCTCTTTCATACAACAAAAAATCCCGCGTTGGCGGGATTTTAATTATGCTTTTTCCTTTAGAATCAAAGTTTTTCTAACGCGTCCTGGGTCAACGGTTTGTTGATATACTTTTTGACAAAGGCGCTTTTCTTGGCTTTACTTAAATCCTGCGGATTGATAGATGAAGTAAGCATTATGATAGAAATGTTGTTTTTGATATAATCAGAAAGCTTTTCAAATTCATCCAGAAACTGAAACCCGTCCATAAGCGGCATATCAATGTCAAGAAAAATAACCTCCGGAAGCCCAACACCATTGGTAGAGAGCTTTTCAATATTTTTCAAAAACTCAAGCGCCCCTTTTGCACCTGTATGCATAAAAATGGTCTCTGCAATATTTGAGGCCTCTAACATCTTTTGATTGATAAGATTGTCTATCTCATTATCATCGATGAGCATTACGGCTTTGTATTTTTTCTTGCCTTCCATTGTAGTTGTGTGTATAAAATTTTTTGAATGACGGGTCAATTTTAGGAAGAATTGTCCAACCATCAAATTTTAAAACCCCATTAAAATAATATTATTCTGAAAATCGGCAAAAACCAAAAAAAAAATTCCGTTTTTCGCAGTATGTTTTTTTACAAATTCAAGTAAACCAGAGAGTTAATTTTTTGTTTATATCTTGAATAAAAACTTAAGATTTTTGAATTAAGTAATGGAAAATAGTCTGAATGTCAATGAGATGAAAGCTTTGGTATCTTTGCTGGGAGATACCGACATGGAAGTTGTGGCGTTGGTAGAACAAAAAATCATATCACTTGGCGACCCGATTATACCTGTCCTTGAACAAGAATGGGAGCAAAGTTTTGACCCGATTTCTCAAAAAAGAATTGAGGAAATAATTCATAATTTTCAATTTGAAAATCTGAAAAAACGCTTAATCAGCTGGAAGAACAGTGAAAATCAGGAATTGCTTGAAGGGCTTTGGTTGATTGCCACCTACCAATATCCAGACCTTGAGTTTACTAAAATCAAAGATCTGGTTCAACAGATTTATTATGAAACCTGGTTAGAATTTAAGCCGGAAGCGGTTCCCCTTGACCAAATAAAAATTCTAAACTCTGTCATTTTTAACAAATTAAAGTTTTCGCCAAATACCAAAAATTTCCATTCCATTGGAAATTCGATGGTCAACATTGTACTGGAAAGCAAAAAAGGAAATCCGATTTCCTTATGTTGCCTTTATATGTTGGTAGCCCAAAGAATGAAGCTACCCATTTATGGTGTTAATCTTCCAAATCTTTTTATTTTAACCTACAAACAAGGGCGACATCAGTTTTATATTAATGTTTTCAATAAAGGTCTGGTTTTCAGCAAACAGGATATTGACAACTACCTTAAAAACCTTAAATTGAAACCAAATGAAATTTTTTATCAACCTTGCAGCAACCTGGACATTGTAAGAAGAGTATTAAGAAATCTAATTGTCTCCTTTGAAAAATCCGGACAGGAAGAAAAAGAACAAGAAATACGACTTCTTTTGGAGGTAATAAGCGATGAAACCGACCCTTATGCGTCTATTTAATTGGTGTTTCATTTTTATTCTTTTCACTATTCTCAGTTGCAATAGAAATAGTTACCCATGCCCTGACATTCATGGGGGAACAGAAGTAGTAAAAGCCGGAAGTACAGAAGGATTAAAAAAAACCGAAACAGATATTGATGCAAACGGAAGGTTGAATAAAAAGCCGTATACGCATCCTGGCATGAAAAAAAAGAAAAAATAATTTTTTGTTTATCTCCCGACTTGTACCTTTTAGTGCGGTCAGCTCAAATCTGCGATATACTTTGCTGCCTTTACTGAAATTTCGGTTCTCATTCTGATTTCTTTGTTGGTGATATGATTTAGTATTCTGGC
>JAIXQU010000021.1 GCA_027485575.1 Cytophagaceae bacterium | reverse complement strand
TTACAATAAAGCCAGGCAACAAATCGAACAACCCGAAAAAATAAAAGAAAACCCCTTACCTATTAGATTGGGAGACCTCAGAACCGAACTAGAAAGGGAAGCTTACAGCAAAGGCCAACTGGAAAGCCTTCAATAATTTTTGAAAACAACTTTTAAGCTACTTCTTATTTTCCGGTTTGTTGATAAAACCGATGCATGAACAGGATATGGGGAAAGCTGATGCAGGACAGGAAAACGAAAAAGTAACTTACATTGCCCAAAAAAGCCTGGTCCAATTTTAGAAAAGCCAATCCAAATATTAAAAAGGCACCCAGGTTGAAGGGCAAGGCATACAAATACATTTTTTGGTTTGACAACAGGAGTTCTTTTTTCAAATGACACCAACCATTCCAGCTGTGGTAAAAAACAAAGTAGAACCCAAAGGATATAATCAATGGGATGAAGGCGGATAAGGCCATAAAAATGAGCATAAAAAACCATTCTTTGGATTTATGAAATCCTGCCAAACCCAATGAAATCATCAGGAACAATAGGGCCAGATAATTCCATACCGGAGATTCTTCAAGTGGAGAAATATGCAGAAAAAATAATACCTGATTGAACTCATTTTGGTGGGATAGCAGAAGAAATCCCAGAAATAATGCGCCCCAAATGATTCCTGAAATAGGATGGTTTATTTTCCATTGGGCCATGTCGGATTGGCCAAAATGCCAGGCAGAATAAAGAAGAAAAAAGAGTAACCCAGCCAATGGGAGAACATACCAAAGGATAAAAACAGGAATCATCAGGATGATGTAGACAATTGAAAACTTCCATATGTTTTGGTTTTTGTTGCTCAATCTGCCTACAAGATTGTCCAATGCCCCATGGGGAATTCCAACCAGAAAAAGACCAATAATCAAAATTCCAAATCCCATGTTTTCAATGGGCAATGAACTGATTTTACCCAAAAAAAGATACAATAAGGATAGGACCAAAATCGCTGCAATCGACTGAAAACGTTTTGATTCCATAAAAACCCAAAAGGTCAGGGCCCTTAGAAAAGTAAAAATTTGCAACTTCGAAAACAGGTTTATCTCCTCAAAAGGGTTGGTCTTTTCTTCAAGAAAACGCAATACAAATCCAGGATTTTTTACTGAAAACAGCCTTTGAAAAATAGGCTTTCCCATTTTTGGCCAAAGCGAAAGAATGATGAGCAAAAGCTGATCATAAAACAAAAAACGGCTTTTCAGTTTTACTCCCACATGGTTAAGTTGATCGTTTTTACAAATTTCTTTTGCCTGTTGAAACATATTTTTAAAAGCAAACCCTGTGCTTGGCTTTACGTTCCCCGCTTTGGTACCTATCATCACCCAACCTTCAATCTCAGGCAATCGCGGAATGGACGGGCTCATGGGTATAACTCCTTTTTCAATATCCAGAAGCTCAAATTTTCCGTAATTTAACCGGATGTATTCGTTTAAATCTTGTCCGGCTTCCGATTCGGTAATTTTCTCTTTCCCAAATCTGGTCATTTCCACCAGGCCGGTAGTTTCCGAATAGGGCAAAACATAAATGAATTGGGTTGCACCTCCCTGAGGAACCCGAAAATCCATCATTCGGTAAACTGAATCTTCAAAGCCAGATGAAAGGAGCTTTATCTTGTAGCCAATAAAAGATTGGTATAAAAATGAAGTGCTTTTTTGTATGGATGATAAATCAGGAGGCCGGCTATCGAAGACCCAATTGGCGCTATAAATTTGGTTCTCCTTGGTTTTTATTTTGAGATGGTTTTCTTTTACAATCTCTGTTATGGAAGCGGTGAGGTGTTGAATTTTGTGCTTACGAAGTATTTTTTTAACCTTATTAAACAGGTCTATGCTTCTGATATGAAAATAATGGAGGGGAGAAATCGATGAAGCCGGGTTATTGTCTATTTGAATTTTATCCCATTGATGGGAAATAATGTCCTTAAGGTCCTTTACGATTTCATCGGAGTCCCTCGCCCAGAAACAAAATGTTTTATCATTGTCTATTTTGGTACTTGGGTCGATTACCAAACATTTTTTGCCATCCAACAAACCTTGCTTTTCCATCTCCATGATGAGTAAACAAGTACTGGTTCCAAAGCCGGAAAAAACGACATCAAACATTCAATATGATTGATTATAAAGTTCCAGAAGTGTACTGATAAATCCGCAATGAAATGTTTTTAAACAAAAAAGGGGTGAAATACTGCTATTTCCCCCCTTACATTAACTAAAATGACTATGCTGCCTTCTTAGAATCAGCAATTGCAATTCCATAAACAACAAGACCAAAACCTATTTTATTAATTGCATCTGCAACGTTGTAAAATAAATCTAAATCGTTTGGAGCGAATACACCACTCAACCAACCACCTGGCATTGCCATATAGCCGATTGGATAAATTGCCCAACCAACCAAAACAAACCATGCCAAAGCTCTGATTCCGCTTTTTACGGCTGGATTGTCGCTCTTAGCAGCCATTTGATGTGCTTCACCTGCCCATGCAGAATAAAGAATATATACATAACCAATGGTTGAAATAACACCCCATTTCACAGAATGCGCAGTACTGCCATCTGTAAATGCTTCACCAATGTAACCTGCAACAAGCATTAAAATAGAAGCTGCAATCAGTTTCCACATAAATGAAGATTTTGCACCGGCTGGTTTTAATAACAAATAAAATTCAAGACACATCAAAGGTACAGTAAGTGTCCAATCGATATATCTCAATGCAGTAGGCGTCTCATGCGTAGCCATGTAGTAATCACGCATGTAGTAATAATGGAATGCGGCGATTCCGGTAATTAATCCTGAAACTAACAAAGATGTTTTCCATTTACCGTCTACCTGAGATCTCTCGAAAAGGAAGAAAACGGATGCTGCCAACATAGCCATGTAGCCAGTGAAAAAAGTGAATGCAACCGGATCATCTACCGGTATTTTCATAATATCTAATAGAACCATACTTTTTTAATTATTTTGTTAAATAAATTTGTTAAAGAACTTCAAACATGAAAAAATTGTTTTGATATATCCTACATAAATTTTAAATTATTTATTAATATTCAAAAAATCAAAACGAATTACAACTGTTTCCTACATTTTTTTTGTGAGATGAAGATGGATATGATTGCAATTTTTTCGGATAAGAATTTGTTTTTTATCGACAAATGAAAATTATCCGGAATTTTTTTTAGAATTTAGAACCTAAAAAACGAGGTTTATTTCTTATTAATTTTTTTAAAAAAAAACAAAAAAAAAGTTAAAAAAACTTAAGGTGATTTTTTTTTGAGACCGGAATCGAGGATTATTTGAAGAAAACTACCCATAATATACCAGGTGATTCTAACGACTTTTTAAGCTATTTCTATCCAAATCGACTAACCAAAACCACCAAATTGCCATTGCTTTGGTTTGCCCTGTTGCTGGTAAAATCTGAAATTTCAGGGGCTTTTAGATCCGAAAATTTCCTTTCCGATTTTTTCAGCAGTTAATGGCTTTATAACTGGAAGGTTTTAAACTAGGAATGTGGTTGTTCGGCGTTGGTTTAGCAAAAAAACACCCGTTTATGAAAAAACCTGGAAGGTTCAGCCTGGCTACCTAAAATCTGGCTCATCAAATCCTTTCAAATCAATTGGCTGGCCATCTGTTTTTTTAAGGCTTCCTGACTGCCAAATAAATTATCCCAGATTAAGAGCAATAGTATATAAATGATTGATTTTCTATGCTTTACAACCTCACCTAAATCTTCCCGAAGCCAGTTCGGGACAAGTCCTCCAATGAAGAGAGCTTAAGTTGAAAATCAATCATTTATGAACCAAAAGCTTTTTCTATTGCCGAATTTAGGTTTATCTTGGGTTTCAATCCTTCACCCGCCGCGGAAATTTCCTGTACTCCCTAAAGAAACCATTTCGACCAGCCTTTAATTTTGAAATTGAAAATAAAGCAATTAGGTTGTCCTCATAAAATCAACTGAATAACAATGAAAAAACTAGTTTTACCCACCCTGGCCTTAGTCGCCTCATTTTGTTTTGGCTTTGCATTCAAATCTATGATTGAAAATAAGGCCAGCCACCAGATAACACTTAAAAGAGTCACCGGTATTGGTGGTATTTTCTTCAAATGCAAGGACCCTAAGAAACTCAGAGAATGGTATCAAACCCATCTGGGGCTAAATACCAACCCATATGGATCAGTGTTTGAATTCCGGCAAGGTGCAGACCCAACCAAAAAAGGTTTTTCTCAGTGGAGTCCCTTTGATGAAAAAACAAAATACTTTGAACCTTCAACCAGAGAATTTATGATCAACTACCGTGTTGCCGATTTAAAAGCCCTGGTTTCTGCGCTAAAAAAAGAAGGAGTTACACTAACTGATACCATGGAAACCTATAGCTATGGAAAATTTGTGCATATCATGGATTTGGAAGGAAATAAAATAGAATTGTGGGAGCCCAACGATGTGGAATATGAAAAGATGGGAACCGAGGCTGGATATCCAACTACGAAGTGATTTTCAAAAGCTGGAAACAGGGATTCCGTCTCTTAAGAATATTTCAGTTCATTTTTGACAATGCATCCAATTTTCTCACAGGGTCACCCATTCCAAAATTTGTGGGAAATAGTGACGCATCTTGTCGCCTTTTTTTAGCTTTATTCAAAAAGGAGACAATCAAAGAGTTTTGATTCTCAATAAACGCCAGGCCCTGGGCCTCCCCTTGAAAACATTGATAAAAATGGAATCTCCCAAAAACAGCTTTTCGCCGATTGGCATTTGGATATATATGTAGTATGACATGCACTTCACTATTTTTTCAGATAGTAAGAGAAGCTGTTGGCTCCGATTTGCCTCAATTTCTAATTCGCTGCAAACCAACCAGCACGTACCAGGTTTTTATGAATGATTTTCATTTTTTGTTTAATAGACTACTGGTTATGAAATTCCATTTCGTGATTTGTATGGGTTCAAAATTGAAATTCAATATATGCCATAATTTTTTTTTAAGAATTTCTGTAACCCTGACATTCGATTGCCGTATTGAGGCCAGCAAACAGAATTGTAAACCCTGTGCCACCATAATCTTTTCGAAACTAATTTTAGGCGACCTCGCCTTGAAATCTACCATTCCGGTCACAACCCCGGTAATCATTTAACTTAACACCTTATAAAAATATGATCAGGCTTGCTCTGGCTATTGGTTTTTTATCAGTTTTTGGCCTTGTTGCATACGCAATTGTCGTATTGCTAACAAAACAAAATTCTGAGACACAAAAACAATCTTCTAAAAAAACAAAAAAATGAACCGACAGTATATCATTGCCGGCGTAGCTGGTATTTTGGGAATTATTTTCATTCTAAATGTGAATCCGTTTTCGTGGAACGATGCGGGTAACCGTACCGTTGTAGAACGGACCACTGGCGAACAGATCGTACAGTTTCAACCCGGGGTTTTTTATGCAGGTTTTTTCGCCAAAGAAACCGAATGGCCCAACCAGATTTCCGTAACCTATCAGCAGGAAACACCAAAGCTGGAGGTAGAAGACAACGGTATCGAAATTGGGCAGATTTCCATCCGGTTTAACGACGCTACTACGGCCAATGTAAGAGGAATAACGCAATTTATTCTTCCTGCCGATCCGAAGGAGATGATCCTGATTCACAATACACATCGTACACCGGCCTCACTGGTTTCCAAACGATTGTCTCCATATACAAAAGAATGTATGCAGTCTTCGGCTCAATTGATGAGCAGTGAAAAACACTACGGTGGTGGACGGGCTCAGATGGCCCAGGACTTCCTCGACCAACTTAAAAATGGCGTTTATCTTCTCAGCACGCAGGAAGGAATTGAATTTGATTCACTTGAAAATGAGAAAAAACGCATTTACAGGACCGAAATGCAGCGAACAAAAAATGGGGAAGCCATACGTAAAACCTCTTCTATCAAAGAATACGGAATAACCGTCGCCGATGCGGCCATTACCGATGTTGGCTACGAATCAAAAGTAACGGAGAAGCTTAAGAAAATTATTGATGCGGCTACCAAATCGGCCATTGCCAAGCAGGAGTTAATGACAGCCCAACAACAGGCTCTTACCGCCCGTGCCCAGGGAGAAAAGGAACTTGTTGAGATTGAGTACGCCACAAAAAAGGATCAAACCCGCCAAGTGGTTGAGGCTGCTACCAAAGTAGAAGTGGCAAAACAAGATAAGCTTCAACAGCAAATTGCTTACGAAGGTGCTATTCTTGAAGCCAAAAAGAGAACTGAACTTGCCAACGTAGCCGCTTATGAAAAGCGAAGTACCATGCAGGCAAACGGTGCACTGGAATTAAAGCTGGAAGCCTGGAAATTTTCAGAAGAAAAGAAATGGGATGCCTTCAGTAAATTCCAGGGAAGTCTCGTTCCTCAGATTCAATCCGGTTCAGGCGGGGCAAATAATGCCTTGAACTACATGGAGCTCCTGGGTGCAAAAGCAGCCAGAGATCTGGCGATTGACCTGAAAACCAATAAATAGGTCGGAATAAAGAAAAATAATTTGTTGAGAAATCTCTGCCTGGGGCGTTGTTCTTCAGGCAGAGATTTTTTTATTAAGCCTCGCGGCTTTAGCCTTATCAATTATTCAGTAGTTTTTGGGGAGAAGCATGACTGAAATGAGTCTTCAAAAGCTGTTACTCTTTTTCCCATCACCAAAATCAGAATTTTTAGAAATTAGTGACACTTTTTGTCCCCATTTCCTATTTTTACAAAAAAGGTGACACTTTATGAATTTATTTCTTATCGTCCGGAATGGTTTAGGCATCAACCAGGAATCACTTGCCAACTTGTTGGGCGTAAGTCTGGCTTTGCTGAAAAAGGCGGAAACCAACCAGCGAAATTTGCCTGCTGAAGCCATAAGCCGATTGGTTTTAATATTGGATTGGTTGCAGAAACTACCAGAAAACAGATCTGAAAAGACCTACCCTTCCGTATTGGTTGGAGATTTACTCCAAAAAACCATAAAGAAAAAAAGAGAACTGGAGGCCAGGATAGAAAATAGACAAACCAAAAACCAGCAAATGCAGAAAAGGCTTTTGTTCCAAACTGCCTTTGAAGTAAAATTCCCGGAAGAAAAATTTCCTGCTGAAGCCAGCCAAATTTTGGCTTTAAGCTATGAAGCAGAATCTTTTTTCCAGCAGGAGGATCCCGAATATGAGTTGTTTTTACTAGCCCAACTTTCGGGCTTGGCGGCTATGATTGCTTTTCTTGAAAAGCAGGCACCAAAAACCTTCTAGTTTTTGGCACAACATATAACGAATAAAACCTCTTTCTGTGGGTATCATATAAATCTGATATGTGCCAAAATCTGGTCTTTCGTCCTTTCCTTCAATGCGGCTGGCGTTACCAAATCTACTTTTACAGATAAACTCGTTTCCAAAAATCGTTCAAGAGAAAAAAAAGACCAGCCCACAGGTTGAGAAAACTCAACAAGAATGTCCAAATCGCTTTTTATAGTTTGTTTTCCCAATGCATACGATCCAAAATATCCAATTCTGGAAACATGATAATCCGCAACTAATTTTGGTTTTAGTGCCTTTAATTTCGATTCAATTTCAGCCTGGGAATGCATACTGCAAAGGTGAATTTATTTTCGATTTTTAAAAAAAATCCGGAAATGCTACCCTTAATTTTAGTTTACTAAACAATATCATCAATAACAATTATTGGACTTTGTCTGCTATGATTGACTTCATCAAAAACCAGCTTCAAAAAAAAGTTTTTTTTCCTTTTCTTTAAATATCCACCCTCCTAATTCCGTTATACAGACAAATTCGGGGGTAACTTCATTAAACAATATTTCCCGGGTGAAAACAAAAACAAATTTTAAGTATTACGATTATGAACAGCAAAATTTTATTGATCACTGACCTTGTAAAGCTTGCAGGGTTGATCGCAAAAACAAATGACAAATTGTTCGAACTCAAAAACGATAGGGATGACCTGGTTATCCAATCGAAAAGGAGTGAAAAGTCTGTTGACAGGCAATCTAAAGCCGTTTTGGATGCCCAAACCAAAAGAGACACCGCCAGTGCACTAGCGGCCAATCTGCCTGATGGTGCATTAAAAAACAAACAATTGGGCATTGTAGAAACACAAAAGGCCCGCCTTTTTAATCTGAATCTACCTGCTGAAGCAAAGACTCCAGACGAAGCTGCCGACATTGAAATAGAAAAAGGCGAGTTTGATGTATTGGTTGCCTACTATGAAGGTGTACTTTCAGATTTAAACGAACGCAAAACGCAGCTTGAAGCCGGATAAAGCATATGGTGGTATTTTTAGGTTAGCCCTGCTTCATTGGATGAAGCGGGGCTTTTTTTTAAAAGGCAGAACAAATTTCTGGAAAAACCTAAGTCGAATCATTGGTTCTGATTTTTCTTAAAGTTTTCTGCTTGATCAAAAATCTCAACATATACTTCGTCTCTTTCTACAGGCGGATAGCCAAATTCGTCAAGCAAGAGAATAAGTCCAACTTTCAATGCTGATTTGATGTCGTCACGTTTGTTCCAGTCAGGGAATTTGGCTTGTCCGTCAACTAAGTCTTTCACGGCTTTTGCCAAGTCAATCATTTTATCGTCTGGATATTTGAAGTCGTATTTTATGCAAAGTTCTTTCAGAATGTCGAAAAATGCTTTTTCTTCAAAGTCAATTCCTAAAGCGTCACCTGCCGAAAATTCTTTGTGAACTTCCCAAATCAAATCTGTCAAGGCACTTGCCATTTCTTCATACACCTCACTTCTCAAAATGTCGTTTGCATCACGGTCGTTGTAACGTTCTACAAGTGCTTGCATCTTTTTAGTAAAGTCAATTCCTTTTACACGATTTACTTTTTTGATTTCTGCAATCACTTTACCCAATAGCTGTTGAAGCAATTTGATTTTCGTATTCGGCAATTTGATTTTATCAATCTTCGCCAAATAATCTTCATCAAAAATGTCTTGTTCGGTTTCTGCTTCGTCACCGAGTTTGAATATTTCTTCTACTCCTTCACTTTGCAAGGCTTCTTTTATCATTTCCCGAACTTTAGCGTTCATCTGTGCTGTGTCGGGTGCATTGCCTTTGGTGAGTTTGAAAACAATAGAACGAATTGCTAAATAGAAATGAGTGTAATCTCTTTCTAACTGCGTTAATTGTTCGCTTCCTGCACAAATATCATAAGCGGCTTTAAGTCGCTTTACCAAGCCCATAAAACGGGTTTCAAACTCTTTGCTTTGTTGCACATACTCGGCAGCCAAATTCAAAGTGTTTAACTGCTGAATGGTTGTGCCTTTAAAATATTTTGAATTGTCAAACGTGTGAAACAGTTTAGCCAAAAGGTCTAAATGATTTCTTACGATGATGATGGATTCAGCAATGTCTTCAAAATTGTCTTTGTCGCCTTCGCTGTATTGCTTCAACGCCAAATTCATTTGTGTTTTGATGCCGATATAATCCACTACCAAACCTTTGTTCTTGCCTTCAAACTTGCGGTTTACTCGTGAAATGGTTTGAATTAAATTGTGTCGCTGAATTGGTTTGTCAATGTAAATGCTATCCAAGAAAGGAACATCAAAACCAGTGAGCCACATATCAACCACAATAGCAATTTTGAAATTTGATTTTTCGTTTTTGAATTGTCTATCAAGTTCTTTGCGTTGGTCTTTTGTTCCCAACAAATCATACATTTCCTTCGGATCATCTTGTCCTCTGGTCGCAATGAGTTTGATTCGTTCAATAGGTTTCAGTTCTCGTTTGTCTTTGTCGGAAAGTTCTGCACCTTCTTCGGCTGCTCGTATTTCGTTCCATTCAGGTTTTATTTCAATGATGTTTTTATACAACTCATAAGCAATTTCACGAGTGCTGCACACAAACATTGCTTTTCCTTTTACGGTTGAACCTTCCGAAACTCTTTTTTCATAATGGTTTACAAAATCTGCGGCAACTGCTTTTAAACGGTCAGGGTCGCCAATAATGGCATACATCTGTGCCATTTCTTTTTTGCTTTGTTCAATTTGATTTTCGTTGCTTCCAATTTCAGCACACTTGGCGTAATAATCTTCAATCTCTTTGAGTTTGGAATTGTTCAACAACACTTTTGCTGCTCTGCCTTCATACACAATTCTAACCGTGATTTCATCTTTCACAGATTCAGTCATTGTATAAGCATCAACTACTTTTCCAAAAACATCAAGTGTTGCATCTATTGGCGTTCCTGTAAAGCCTACAAAAGTGGCATTGGGTAATGAATCGTGTAAATATTTAGCAAAGCCGTATGTTTTAGTAACGCCTTTCTCGGTCACTTTTACTTTTTGGTCAAGGTTTACTTGGCTTCTGTGTGCTTCGTCTGAAATACAAATCACATTTGACCTGTCACTGAGTAGTTGAGTGTCTTCGGTAAACTTATGAATAGTGGTTAAAAAAACTCCGCCACTTTGTCGGCCTTGTATCAAATCACGTAAATTTGCCCGGCTCTCCACACTTACAACTGTGTTGTCCCCAATGAAATTTTTAGCATTGGTAAACTGCCCCGAAAGTTGGTCGTCTAAATCGGTGCGGTCAGTAATTAAAACAATGGTTGGACTTTCAAAGTATTCACTTTTCATCAACAATCGTGTGAGGTAAAGCATTGTAAAGCTTTTACCGCAACCCGTAGCACCAAAATAAGTTCCACCCTTTCCGTTACCTTCAGGCTTTTGGGCCAACTTAATGTTGTCATACAAGGCTCTTGCAGCATAGTATTGCGGATAGCGACAAACAATTTTCTCGTTCTTTTTTGAGCTATCTGGAATGTAAATGAAGTTGCGGATGATATCACGCAAACGGTTTTTGTTAAACATTCCCTGAATGAGCGTAAACATACTGTCAATGCCGTCCACATCTTTTGCCAAACCTGCTACCCTTCGCCAGGCGTAGAAAAACTCATAGGGGGCAAAGAAAGAACCTGACTTGTTGTTAACACCATCGCTGATTACGCAAAAGGCATTGTATTTAAACAGTTCGGGAATGTCTCTGTGGTAACGAACCGTTAATTGCTTGAAAGCATCATAAATAGTGGCTTCTTCACGAATTGCAGATTTAAATTCAAATACCACCAAAGGCAAACCATTGATATACACAATGCCATCAGGTATTCGTTTTTCTGAACCAAGAATTTCTAATTGGTTAACAAACTTGTAAATGTTGTTGTCAGCAGGATAAACTTCTTCGGGTTCAGCAGCAATAGAAATTAACTCGTCTGCTTCGGGTTGGCGGTGTTTGTTTAATCCTGTATAATTGATGAGCTGAATGTAGATGTCCTTTTGATTGCGGTCTTCTCTTTTGAGAATAAAACCGTCTGAAAGCATCTTAATAAATGTTTTGTTGCTCTCGTATAGGTCGGAAGAAGAAAGGGATTTGAGTTGAAGAATAATGGATTTGATTTCATTTACGGTAATGCTATGCCCAGCGTATTGCGTTAATAAAAAGTTTTGTATGTCTTCTTCTATCAATACTTCGTCTGGCTTTCGGGAAATCGTAATTCCCAAATGGTGAGGGAATCCTTCTTGCCCCAACAATACCGTAAATGCCTTTTCTAATTTTTCTTCGGTGAATTTCATTTAATGTTCAATTATTATTCTCCAATATCCTCTCGTACCACCAACCCTTTCTATTATTCTTTTCTGTTTAAGAATTTCTAAATGACCATGAGCAGCAGAAACATTAATATCTAGTTTTTCAGCAAGTTTTCTTACAGATAGTTTATTATCTCCTTTAATAAGTTCTAAAACTTCTTTTTGCCTATCTGTTAAATCTTCTATTGCACTACCTATTGTACTACCTATTGTACTACCTATTGTACCACCTATTGTACCACCTATTGCACCACCAGTTTGATGACCAGACTGAGCAGTAGTTTTATCAACTTCTTTCACAAAGGTCATTCGAAGAAAGTTATCTGAAAAAGTAAAACATTCTTTTCCATAACTTTCTAAAATTCGCGGTACACCCGATCCCAACTGCTCTACCAAGCCAATGTCTTTAAAAATTCGCATCAGTTCTTTATTACGGGGTACCGAAAAGCCTTCAAAAAACTCTCCACGGCTCAAACCATTAGGCAAACCGCCTGACGAAGTGATTTCAATTCTATCGTCAAAAATTTCAAATTTCGGAG
>JAIXQU010000086.1 GCA_027485575.1 Cytophagaceae bacterium | reverse complement strand
TGCCAAGATATTGTTGGTGGACATCATCAATACGCGAGCCTCAAGCTGCGCTTCAATCGAAAGCGGAACGTGAACCGCCATCTGGTCACCGTCAAAGTCAGCGTTAAAGGCCGTACAAACCAAAGGATGAAGTTGAATTGCTTTTCCTTCAATCAATTTGGGTTGAAATGCCTGGATTCCAAGTCTGTGTAGCGTAGGAGCTCTGTTTAGAAGTACAGGATGTCCTTTCAAAACATTTTCCAGGATATCCCAAACAACAGGATCTTTTCTATCTACTATCTTCTTGGCGGATTTTACCGTTTTTACAATACCTCTTTCTATCAGTTTCCTGATAATGAAAGGTTTAAAAAGTTCAGCTGCCATTTCTTTTGGCAAACCGCACTCATGCAGTTTCAATTCCGGACCAACAACGATTACAGATCGACCTGAATAGTCAACCCTTTTACCCAATAGATTCTGACGGAATCGACCTTGCTTTCCTTTCAACATATCTGAAAGTGATTTCAAAGCCCTGTTTCCTTCTGCTCTTACTGCGTTTACTTTTCTCGAGTTGTCAAACAACGAATCCACAGCTTCCTGGAGCATTCGTTTTTCATTTCTTAGTATTACCTCAGGGGCCTTTATTTCAATCAATCTCTTAAGACGATTGTTTCTGATAATTACCCTTCTGTATAAATCATTTAAGTCGGATGTAGCAAATCTACCACCATCCAAAGGAACCAAAGGACGAAGTTCTGGTGGAATTACAGGGACCATTTTAATGATCATCCACTCAGGCTTATTTTCAATTCTTGTTCTTGCATCTCTGAAAGCTTCAACAACTTTCAACCTTTTCAGGGCTTCAGCTTTTCTTTGCTGAGAAGTATCATTGGCAGCGGCATGTCTCAGGCTGTAAGACAAATCATCCAATTCAAGTCTGGATAACAACATCTCCAAACCTTCAGCACCCATTTTTGCAATAAATTTATTCGGGTCTTTGTCATCAAGCATTTGGTTTTCCCTTGGAAGTTTTTCAAGGATGTCCAAATACTCATCTTCCGTCAAAAACTGTAAATATTCAATTCCGTCTTCGGCTTTAATTCCGGCCTGGATAACTACAAATCTCTCATAGTAAATGATCTGGTCCAATTTCTTGGTCGGAAGACCCAAAAGATATCCAATTTTATTAGGCAAAGACCTGAAATACCAAATGTGCGCCACGGGTACAACAAGCTCAATATGGCCCATTCTTTCCCTTCTTACCTTCTTTTCAGTTACCTCAACACCGCAACGGTCGCAAATAATCCCCTTGTAGCGAATTCTTTTATATTTTCCACAATGGCACTCCCAGTCCTTTACGGGTCCGAAAATTCTTTCACAAAAAAGTCCATCCATTTCAGGCTTATAAGTCCTGTAATTGATGGTTTCTGGTTGAGTTACCTGTCCATAAGAACTTTCAAGAATTGACTCCGGAGAGGCAAGACTGATGGTTATTTTGGTAAAGTCCTGATTAAGTTTTCTATTTTTTCTAAATGCCATGTGTTTCGCTCTGAGACGATTAAATTAATTGTAGAAGGACAATTTCAAGTGAGAAAAAAAATCCACCCGATGTTTGGTGGTGTCAATATTTTTTATCAAATTCAATGCTTGCCCTAAAATAGCCTGCAAAAGTAGACAATTGGATTTTGTTATGCAAAAGTTGGGCCAGAATTATTAGAAATAATTTTTAACGGTTAAATGCACAACTAACCGCGTTTTGCAGATGCCCTTTTCAGTCTGTCCCAAATGGCTTTCCCCAAACCAATTTCAGGGATTTTTGAAACCAGGATTACATCAATTTCCTTTTCATCCAATTCATGCAATGCGCCAAAAAGATGTCTGGCAGCCTCGTCCATTTTTCCCGTTTCCGAAAGTAAAATTTGATTTTCAACCGGTATTAATTCATGGTAGGAACTAAAACCCAAATATCCAATTCTGACAGGCAGGTGGCTTTTTAAAACTTCATGAATGGAATCAAGAATCAAAGGTTTTCGTGGTGCGTAGTGACTTAACATTGTTCCGGGAACTACAGGTTTATTCTGTGTTTCAGAATTATCCAAAATAGCGAACAGCTGCAATTCTTCTTCAGAAATTCCACCTTGCCTTAAAACCCGCACCTGATTATCATTTTCGATTTTGATTATAGTTGATTCCAGGCCAACCAAACATGGTCCGCCATCTAAAATATAAGGAATAAAATTCCCAAGCCCTTTTTGAACATGCAAAGCAGAGGATGGGGAAAGAGCGCCAAAAGAATTGGCACTTGGTGCAACCAAAGGAAAATCTATGGAATGTAGAAGTTCCAGCGTTAACGGATGTCTTGGAATCCTGATGGCAACATAAGAAGAAGAATTTGTAACCAAATCAGAGATAAGTATTGACTTTGGCAATAATATGGTTAGCGGACCAGGACTAAAAGCATCAAACAGCTTTTTTGCCAATTCCGGAAAATCGGTTACCAATGGCTCAATTGATTTTAAATCTGGCACATGGGTAATTAGCGGGTCGGAAAGGGGACGATTTTTTACCTCAAAAATTTTGAGAATGGCTTTTTCGGAGAAGGCATTTCCCGCCAGGCCATAAACGGTTTCAGTTGGAATCCCAACTACACCGTTTGCCTTCAGAAATTGAATTGCCTTACCAATATCCTGCCCTATGTCAGCCATTATTTATACAAGTTCAAATGTCTGCCCCCACCCTGGAATGGTGACATTCTGATATCCATTCCATGTTAAGGTCTTTTTAAAATCTTCCATTACGTTTTCTTCCCCGTGAACCAGAAACAAATTTTTCATTGGCCCGTCTTTTTGTTGCTCAACAAAATGAATGAGATCCTTAAGATCAGCATGACCCGAAAACACATCGGTTTTTTCAATTCTTGCTTTAACCTCGAGCTGCTTTCCTTTCAAAACAACTTTGTCCGCCCCAATCATAAGTTTATTTCCAACCGTTCCTTCTGCGCTAAACCCAATCATGAAAATTGTGCAATACGGATTTTCGAGATTCTTTAGAATATGGTTCTCAATCCTTCCCCCATGAATCATGCCGGAAGAAGAAATGATAACACATGGTTCATAATAGTTTGAAATCGCCTTACTGCCTTCAAGATCAGGCACATAAGTTAAGTTTTCAAAATTAAATAAATTGTCATTTTCCTTGTAAAAGTCCTGTGCTTCTTTGTTTAAATGACTTCTGTATTTTTCATAGATCTGAGAGCTCTTCAAAGCCATAGGGCTATCGGTAAAGACCCTGATTCTGGGAAATTTATGGCTGAATTCCAACTTGTTTAAGGTATAAAGCAATGACTGGGTTCTTCCTACACTAAATGAAGGAATTATCAATCTTCCGGGTATATCAACCAATGTACTCTGCACAATTTCTGAAAGCACTTTTTCAGGAGAGTCCGTGGTTTCATGCGTTCGGTTTCCGTAGGTGGATTCGCAAACCAGATAATCTACCTGTGGAAATGGCTGAGGATCTTTGAGCAGTGGATATTTAAACCGTCCCAAATCTCCGGAAAACCCGATTTTTATCCACTTCCCATTTTCTCTGGCCTCAACCAAAATGCTTGCAGCCCCAAGTAAATGGCCTGTTGTATAAAAGGTTACGTATAGATTTTCATTTACCTTAAATCGCTTTTCAAAACCAATCGGCACAAATCTCTCCATAGATTCTTTAACATGGGAATCCAGATAGAGGTCAGCAGTGAGTTTATTCAGGGTTTTTGGATTAATTTTTTTCCCTTTTCCATGAATTGCATTCAGTTTAATCTTATTGATTCGGGCGGAATCTGATAAGAGTAAACCAGCAAGTTCAATGGTTGGTTGGGTGGCAAGTATTTGACCTTCATAGCCTTCCTTTATTAAGTTGGGGATATTTCCTGAATGGTCAACATGGGCATGGGTTAAAATGACAAGCCGTATCTCAGTAACCTCAAAAGGAAATACGAATCCGTTTTCTTTTTTAAAATCCGGGTTTTCGTAATCCTGCCTTTCTTTTTCAAAATCCAGACCGCAATCGATTAATACCTTATAATCTTCATCCAGAGTGAGTAAAAACATACTTCCTGTTACTTGCCTGGCTGCTCCCCAAAAACTTAAATTCATAGTGTGGCCCTTTTGAAATGGGGTGCAATTTTAAAGAAAAGATAGGCAGATTCATTACTCTTGTGTAAACTTGATTTTTAAAACCCTCATAAAATGGATTTAAGCCAATTAAAACATATTTTATTTCTCGATATTGAAACTGTTTCTCAGAAACCAGAATACGATCAACTGGATGAACGATTTAAAAACCTTTGGGAGAAAAAAACAAAAAATGCCAAATCGGAACTTTCGCCAGCCGGTTTTTATAAGGAGCGGGCGTCTATTTCTGCAGAATTTGGAAAGATAATTGTGATTGGGCTTGGGTATTTTACCAGCGAAAACAATGAAACTATCTTCAGATGTAAATCTATTGCAGGAGACAATGAAAAAAATCTGCTTGAGGAATTTAACCTCTTTTTAGAGAAGTTGTCCGGGAAAGAAAACTGGAAATTATGTGCCCACAATGGAAAAGAATTTGATTTTCCATATTTGTGCAGACGGATGTTAATCAACGAACTGCCACTTCCGAAACTATTGCAAATCATGGGTAAAAAGCCCTGGGAAACTGCCCACCTTCTGGACACAATGGAAATGTGGAAGTTTGGAGATGTAAAAGCGTATACTTCCCTGGAATTGATGGCAGCCAGTTTGGGCGTACCTACAAGTAAAGGAGATATAGATGGAAGTCAGGTTGGGCAGGTATATTTTGAAACAGGGGATGTGAAGAGAATTGCGTTGTACTGCCAGAAAGATGTGGCAGTAATGGCCCAGGTTTATATGAAAATATCAGGCTTAGGGAGTTTGAAGCCTGAATCGATTTTACTTAAAGGATAAAAAAAGGGGTCTCAAAAATTTGAGACCCCTTTTTTTAAAACAAGTTTATTTTTTATAAGTAAAAACTATGTAGTCATTATTTTTACCTGGACCAAAATCACCGTCATCCTGAATTTTTACAATCTTTACGATAGCATAATTTCCGGCGACTCCTCTCAAATTTGCTATGTAAGTGTTATTTGGCAAAATTCCACTGGCTGTAGAAGTAGCGGACGCAGTATTGGCTTTATAAACAGAATCTACCATTTCTTTATAGGCTCCGTCAAAATTAAAGCTTGATCCAACGCTGTAGAATTTTGTAGAATTTTTTGCAGTGAATTCTTTTACAAAGGACTTTCCAGCAACTCCAACCATAGATGGGTCTGTCGTGTTGACCATATCTTTATCACCGTCAGCATCTGAAGAGCCTTTGTTTACCATGCCTACAAGGTCATAAGCACCTTTTTTGGCACCGGCGATATTCCACAAAGTATCAGTTTTAGTTGTAGTAAAAGCAGTCTTTGGTTTAACAACAGGGGTTTCCTCATCCTTTTTGCAGGAAGAAAATAAAATAAGACCAGCGAAAGCAAGGTAAGAAAGGCTTTGAAAATTGAATCTCATAAAAACTAATTTTTGTTGATTTTTAAAATTTTAAAATTATGCTGCAAATATAAGGGAGAATTATTCCAACCTTGCAAACCGTTTGTACTTGTTTTTTGCTTTCCTAACATGTGTTTAGAATCGTTTACATCTCGTTTAAAGGCCATTAGAAGAATTTTCAGTATCTTCATTGTTTGCCTTTGCCTAGTGTTTTGTGGGTTTTCAACCACCTCCTGTAGAAATACAGGTGTTCACAAAGGAAAAAAATTACCGAAAGGAGGAGCCATTCCTTGTCCGATAAAAGATTGTTAATTTTGCATTTTAATTTTCAAAATCCATGAAATATAGTTTGACCACCCTTATTTTTTTAGGTGCAGCCAATTTTTTGCTTGCCCAACCCCCCCAAAAAAGTATAAAAAAAGCACCGGCTAAAAAAACCGAACAAACCACCCCGAAAGCAGCTGACCCACGAAAGGAAAATTTTGCGGTAATGGAAACACAGGAGGTCAGGTTCAAAGGAACCGATGATGAGCTGGTAACCTACTTTATGAAAAATGTTCAATTCGACTCCGCCTCTATTGCAGCCAATGCAGAAGGAGAAGTAATGCTAAGTTTTGTTGTCAACTTTGACAGTACTGTTGTAAATCCCACAGTTGTGAAAAAATTTGGTTATACTGTAGATGACCAAATGATAGAATTGGTCAGGAAGCTAAAGTTTATTCCAGCCAGGATGAATGGCGTGGTTACCCGCTCAAATCACATGATTTCTATCCCTCTACGGGCCTACGCACAATAACATTTTTACTTAATGGTCTGAGAACCAAGTTAAATATTTGACTTGCTATTCTATGGACTTTACATTTTCTTTGCACTCCTTTTTTCGACTAGAAACATAATGGCGATTATTACAAAAATTAGAGAGCGGGCAGGCCTTGCAGTAGGCATTGTTGCTCTTTCCCTGGGTTTGTTTATTGTAGGTAGCGACCTGCTTGGACCCGGTTCCAGCCTTTTTGGCAACAAACAAATTGTAGGTGAAATCAATGGCGAAGACATCAGCCTTGAGGACCTCCAAAATGAAATTAAACAAATGGAATATGATTTTGCTGTTCAGCAAGGTAAAAATCCTTCTGAGCAGGAAATGCAAGGCTTAAGAGAACAAGCCTGGAACCAGTTGATTTTCAAAAAGGTATTTCTGCCTGAAACTGAAAATGTTGGTTTGGCTATCCCGGATGAAGAGAAGATCGATATGGTTCAGGGAAACAATATCCATTCTGCGATAAAATCTACTTTTGTTAACCAGGAAACCAAGGTTTTTGACAAATCTCTTGTTGAAAATTTCTTAAAAAATATTGATAAGGCCCAGCCTCAGCAAAAAGCTGCCTGGTACAGTTTTGAAGCAAAATTGCCTGATGACAGATTGAGAACTAAGTATGAGGCGTTGTTGACAAAAACCAACTATGTAACCACTGCGGAGGCAAAAAGGGAATATGAAGGGCAAACTGCAAAAGCGGATTTTGAATTAATTTTTGTTCCATACTCAGCCGTTCCGGATTCAAATATTAAAGTTTCTGATGATGATTTGAGTGCATACTTATCAAAAAATCAATTCAAATATAAATCTCAGGATACCAGAACACTGGAGTATATCCAATTCATGATTCAACCAAGCGCTGATGATTCTATATTCTTCCAGAAAGAATTGGCTGAGTTGAAAGACCAATTTTTGACGACTGAAAATGATACTGCCTTCGCTAAGTCCAGATCGGATGCTTCTGAAGTATACAAATCAATGAATATAAGCGATTTGCCTAAAGAATTGTCTTCAAATCTGGATTCTTTAAAATCAGGTTTGGTTTATGGACCTTATTTATCAGGTTCTACATTTACCTTGTATAAGCTTATAGATAAGGTGTATGAAGGGGATTATTTTGCAAAAGCCTCTCACATCCTGTTTAAGGCAAATGGCACAGATGATACTGCGAAAGCTGGCGCTCAAAAAAGAGCGAGAGCAGTTTTGGCCAGAATCAAGAAAGGAGAAAGCTTTGAGGAAATGGCCAGACAGTTTGGAACTGATGGAACTGCTTCTCAAGGTGGAGATTTGGGTTGGTTTGGTTCAGGAAGAATGGTAAAACCTTTTGAAACGGCTGTTTTTGATAATCCGGGAAAAGGTCTTTTGGCTGATGTGGTAGAAACTGATTTTGGATACCATATCATTAAAGTAACAGAAGCAAAAACCAACTTAAAGTATAAAGTTGCCAACATTGCCAGAAACATTGCCGCCGGAGATGCCACTAAAGATGCCATTTACCGACAAGCAAATGAGTTTAAAAGTTCAGTAAATACACAAGCAGAATTTGATACAGCGGTTAAAAAGAATCCAAAACTCACTAAAATAGTTGCTCAAAGTCTTCAAAAAAGCGCTTCAAGTGTAAATGATATTCAGGAAGCAAGAGGCTTGATTCAGTGGGCATTCTCCGATGACAGCAAAACCGGTTCAATAAAGCTTCAGGAATTTAATGACAGATATGTAGTGGCTGTTGAAACCAAACAAACATCTGAGGGAGAAGCCAAGCTTGATGACATTAAAGATATGATTAGAGCTGAAGTTTTAAAAGACAAAAAGGCTGAATACATTATTTCCAAACTGAAAGGAAAAACATTCCAGGAAATGGCAACGGCTTTTGGACAAGGTGCTGTAAGCAATTCAGCTCCTGGAATAAATCTGAATGCTTCAAGCATTGGTGATTTTGGATATGACCCAATTGCAGTAGGCGTTGGTATGGGTCTAAAGCCTAACGCATCCAGTAAAATGTTTAGAGGCGAAAACGGAGCGGGTAGTCTTAAAATGACCAATTTTACCCCAGCGCCTGAGACTAAAGATTATTCATCTTACAAAACTCAGATAGAGCAAAAATATCAGGGAAGAGGCCAGTATTATATCAACGAAGCCTTGAAAGATATTTGTAAAATAAAAGACAACAGAGTCAAGTTCCTTTAAAGGAAATCAGGATTATAAATGCCTCCCCATCAGGAGGCATTTTTTTTGTCTATATCCCAGATTCAACGTCGTTAAGTTAAGACCTTGCACCCTTCCCTTGGAGAAGGGCAGGGATGAGGTTAATAAAGAAAAGCTTAACTTAACGACATTGATCCCAGATTAATAAATAAGATGTAAATGATTGATTTTTCAGACTTTACAAACTCACCTAAATCCTCCCGAAGCCAGTTCGGGACAAGTCCTCCAAGGTAGAGGACATAAGGTGAAAATCAATCATGTTTGAACCAAACGCTTTTTCTATTGCGGAATTTGGGACAAAATCCAGGGTATAGAGCTATCTTTTTGGAGGTTAAAAATTTCCTCCCAGTCTTCTTTTCATCACTCCATCTAAATGAGCAATTAGCTTGCCCGGAGAAAAGGTTCTCCAGTTTTCCACTTCCAGTTCTCCTCCCCAATTCAAGTAATAATCCAACCTGAATTTTTTTAGTTCCACGTGAACAAAATCACGGAAACCCATGGCTACAATCCAACCATCTTCAACTTCATCAAACCATTCCTGGTAGTAATCATCCTCAGCCCCATGGAAATTCAATATATTTTCTCCGATCAATAAAAACTTTTTAACGCCCTCATACAGAAGAACATCAATCAGATTTCTTTTGAGATGCATTATGTCATTGTGAAGGGTATCGTTCCATTCACCCAAAAGCTCGACAATGGCAAAACCCTCTTCATAATCCACAAAAAGAACTTTAACATAAAGCGTTTCAGAACCGACAAAATCCCAAAGCGGATGGATGAAATGATTGTAAAGCGCCAATTCATAACCATCGTAAGTGGTTCCGAAAAATGGCAAACGTTCGTCCTCGGCAGGATTATAAACAGAATCCCACTTTTCAAAAGGGGCAAGTTCATGCATATCTAGGAAAGTGCTCTTTGTGCCTGAATTGCAGCTTCAACAGAACCATATTTCAAAAGCAATTCTACAGCTGCATCTTCCTCTAATCCAAGTGCTTCTGCAAGCATTTTTGTTCCTCTTATTCTAAGCTTTTCATTGCTAAG
>JAIXQU010000016.1 GCA_027485575.1 Cytophagaceae bacterium | reverse complement strand
TTGGTTTCGACGATAGGATTCAAAACAATTAAAAGTAGAGAAAGTGTGAGGTTTGAATTTTATTGAACAGGACCTTTATCAAAGTCTGAATAATCGATTTAATTTTCAGGAGAAGCCCCTGCTTTATCAACCAATTTTTTAAAGTTCTTATTGAGATAATACAGGTTTTTGTCATCATATCCCAATGTTTTTATCATATGAATCAGGTCTTCTACATCCTTCTCGGCAGTTTGTTGCTCAAGAATAAAGGCTTCCATAAATTTATAGGTAGCAAAATCTTTACTTTTCAAACAAACTTCAGCAACATTGTTGATATTCAGTGTGTTGTTGTGCTCCAGATCCCAAACATAAAGGAAGACCTCCAGCAGATTTACAAATGAAGATCTTGGCTGACTTACAGATTTAATAATGGCAGGAGCCTGGTGTTGGTTGATGTATTTTACCAATTCAAGGAAATGGCTTCTTTCATCTTCTGCGGCATTGTAAAAGTATTCAGCAATTCCCGGGAGATTTCTTTCCTCAGACCAACTTGCCAAAGCAAGATAAGCATGAGATGCATCTGCTTCAATTGCAGTTTGCTTATTTAGTATTTCAACAACATCGGTGTGTAGCATAAATTTATATTTTGTTTTCTCAGGCAAATGAAAGCAGGAAAGCATCAAAAAAGCAAAGTTTCTTTAAAAAATCCCAATGAGACACCTCATTTGATATTCCAGCTTTTTTGATATCTTAAAAAGGATTTTCTGAAGGCAATGCTTTCGCAATCCTGAGGTTGTCTCTCTTGTTTCCGGAAAGGCGTTTTCAGGGAAATTTCCGTAATTTTTAACAGGAGGAAGGTATTATATATTTAACATTGCAATTCAAAAATGAATGTCTGGCCCTATTTTTCGCTTGGGTGGGAACACATCATTTCTTTGTATGCCACTGACCATCAATTGTTTATTTTGACATTGCTGGTTGGGAAGACATTGAGAGACCACCGCCATTTGTTGATTTTGGTAACCATCTTTACCATTGGGCATAGCATGACCCTGGTTTTGGCAGCAGGAGGTTATCTGCAGATTTCTACCTATTGGGTTGAATTATTCATCCCCATTTCTATTTTTTTAACGGCTTTTTACCAATGGAAAATCAGCTTTAACTCGGATAGCCAGAAAAAATTCAGCATTCTGGTAGCCATGGCAGGATTTTTTGGCTTATTCCATGGTCTCGGATTTGCCAAAACTTTAGAATCTATTTTGGGTCGGTCGGAATCGATTTTAATGCCTCTTTTTGGGTTTAATGTTGGTCTGGAAGCAGGTCAATTGTTTTTTCTTTTTTTAATTCTGATTTTTCAGGAATTGATTTTGCTTATCCCCGGCTTCAAGGCTGAATACTGGCATAGATTGGTCATGACCATTGCCATTTTTGGAAGTGGCTGGATGGTCGCTGACCGGATATAAAACCAGGACTTAATAAGCCCTGGCAAATACTACTCTTTTATTCGAAGGTTTTCCAGTCACCATGCAAAACCCATTTTCTTCAGGGGCATCCAAAGGAATACACCGGATTGTGGCCTTGGTTTCGTTTTTTATCTTTTCCTCTGTTTCAGGTGTGCCATCCCAGTGGGCAAGAATAAAACCCGGATTTTCATCAAGTGTCTTTTTAAAAGTCTCATAATCATCAACTTTTAATGTCTGCTTCGTCTTGAAATCGTCAGCCTTTTTGTAGATATTGGTTTGAATTTCATCCATTAGTGCCAATAGTCTTTCTGCCAATCCTTCTAAAGGGACCATTTCTTTGGTCAAAGTGTCTCTTCTGGCCAGTTCAATCTGGTTGGAAGCCAAGTCTCTGTTGCCCAAAGCCAACCGCACAGGAACTCCTTTTAACTCATATTCTGCAAATTTCCAGCCTGGTTTGTGGGTATCTCTTGCATCCAGTTTTACGGAAATCCCGGCTTTTTCCAGCGTTTTTTTGATTTCATCGCATTTCTCAAAAAGGGCCGAGTTGTCATCACCAAAAACAATAGGGATAATGACAACCTGGTGAGGTGCTAACTTGGGTGGAAGTACCAATCCATTGTCATCTGAATGGGCCATAATCAATGCTCCCATCAAGCGGGTGCTCACTCCCCATGAGGTACCCCAGACATAGTCTAAAGCGCCTTCTTTGTTGGTGAACTTTACATCAAATGCTTTGGCAAAATTTTGTCCTAAGAAATGGGAAGTGCCTGCTTGTAAGGCTTTTCCATCCTGCATTAATGCTTCAATGCAATAGGTGTCCAATGCGCCGGCAAACCTTTCGTTGGCGGTTTTTATTCCCTTGATAACTGGGAGTGCCAGAAAGTTTTCTGCAAATTCAGCATATACGCCGAGCATCTTTTCAGTCTCCTGTATTGCTTCCTGGGCAGTGGAGTGGGCTGTGTGCCCCTCTTGCCACAAAAACTCTGCAGTTCTTAAAAACAAACGGGTCCTCATTTCCCAACGAACAACATTCGCCCATTGGTTAATGAGCAGCGGCAAATCTCTGTATGACTGAATCCAGTTTTTATATGTACTCCAGATAATGGCCTCTGAAGTGGGTCTTACCACCAATTCTTCTTCCAGTTTGGCATCCGGGTCTACGATGAGTTTGCCTTTTCTGTCCGGGTCTGCTTTTAACCGGTAGTGGGTTACCAGGGCACATTCTTTCGCAAATCCTTCTGCATTTTGTTCTTCAGCTTCGAATAAACTTTTGGGTACAAAAAGAGGAAAATAAGCGTTAACGTGTCCGGTTTCTTTGAACATTTTATCCAAAGTTTGTTGCATTTTTTCCCAAATCGCATAACCATAAGGTTTGATAACCATGCAACCCCGTACAGCTGAATTTTCAGCTAAATCGGCTTTCTTCACCAATTCATTGTACCAACCAGAATAATCTTCGCTTCGTTTTGGAAGTGCTTTGCTCATATTGCCTTTGTTAGCTTTATTAAAAACATGTTAAAAAGAGGGCGATTTTAGCCTATTTTAACCAGAAGATTAAACTTTGGTTGTATTTTTACGTCAGAGATTTTGAATTTTGAAACCATAAAAGGCTTAAATCAGATTGACCATGAAAACTTTAGATAATTTCCCGCAGATTTTTATTTTCTTTTTTTCGTCTCTAATTATTTTATCAGGATGTACCAACAGTCAGGTTGCGCATCCGGAATGGGATGATGCCTACTTTAATTCATCAGATAAATTAAGGGCAACAACCTCAAGACAAACAGCAACTTCTTCTCAGTCAGGGTCAAATCAGTATCCAAATAATGAGAACAACAATGGAAGCATCAACAATTATCCTTCTCAGGTGCCTGCAGGTGGAAACTACAATGAGTCTAATACGCCCAATCCCAATGCAACTTCTGACAATTATGTAAATCCCGATTACCGGGCTTCAGGTTCTTCCTCTTCAGGCCAATTTGTGCCAAACTCAAGCACAAATTCTAATTCAACATCAGGAACAACTTATATCACCAACAACTATTACGATCAGGATAATTTTTACAGGTCTCCCTTCAGAAGCAATCTTTTTTCGCCCTACACCAATTTAGGAATGGGTTTTGGAGGTATGGGATTTGGTGGTCCATCCGTTGGAATTGGGTTCGGATGGAATTCCAATTTTGGTTTTTATGGCCCTTCGGTTGGTATAAATTATGGCTGGGGAAATCCTATGTGGGGTTGGAATACCGGTTTTGGATGGAACAACGGTTTTTGTTTTGGAAACAATTGGGGCCCATATGGATTCAGTCCATTCTATGATCCTTTTTGGGGTCCTGGATTTGGCTACAACCCATTTTATAATCCATTTTATGCGTGGAACAGGCCCATGTGGGCAAGTCCTTATTATGGAAACAACGGTTGGGGAAATCAGGGAAATCAGGGAAACTGGAACAACAATGCAGACAACAATCCAAGGCCACAAAGAACAAATCTCCCAATATCCAATTCAAGCGGAAGTTTAAATCCCAATCAGACACCTGGCCAAAGCAACACAACAGGTAGAAATCGAAATTTCAACAGTGGAGACCCAAATGGCCAACCTGTTTATAATCCAACCGGAGGAAGAAGGGCTACAGATGCCACCCAAACGGAAAACAATCAATCCAATACAAATCCCGTAAGAACGGTTCCATCCCGATATCAATCTTCCAATAATTCAAATACCTACACCTCAGAAACCCAGGCACCTACTACGGATAGAAACCAAAATGCCGAAAGTCCGGAAACCCCTGTTCAAAAAGATGTTCCTTCGCGATATCAGGCAGAATCCAGACCAGATGACTACAGGTCAAATCGATTTTCCAGGCCAGAACAAAATACCCAAACAGAACCTTCCCAACCAAGTCAACCTGTTAACAGGCAAGATCGAACTCAGTTTTTTCAGCAAAATGAAAACAGGACTCTTTATCCAAGAAGTAATAGCCAGTCCAACAGCAACCGTTCGGAAGAAAGCAACTGGGGAACCCAAAGAAGTTTTGGAGGCAGAAACAACTCTTTTGGAGGTGGCGGCAGCGGCAATTCAGGTGGTGGAAGATCCAATTCTGGTGGAAGCTCAGGCGGTGGTGGTACAAGTGGAAGAAGGAGATAATTTCAAATCCGTTTTTTTTAAATGAATCCAGTAAAAATTATTTTTATCTGTCTTTTTTTCTTTTTTTTTATACAGGGCAAGGTGAAGGCACAAGGCTTTTATGACGGCCCGTTCCGGTTTGGACAAAACTCAATTTACGGTTCTGTAAAAAGTATGGGAATGGGTGGCGTTCAAATGGCAACCGGAGCTGATGCGACCGCACAGGCAACCAATCCGGCATCTCCGGCACTAATGCGACGCTCCGAAATTCAATTAAGCCTTATGCCGATCGTTAACAGAGCAGAAAATACGTATTTGGGGGGTATGGTGGAAGCATCTAAAAGCAGGGCCCCAATTGGGAGTTTTTCTTTGGCCTTGTCCAGCCCAAAAGATGAAATTGAGCCAGGTGCTTTTCGCGGAGGTACATTCACCATGAGCTATAACCGATTGGCTGTTTTTGATAGAAATTCAAACTGGGAGGGCAAAATGGCCCTTGTTCCCAAGTCCGGAGATACAGTCAGGAATTCCATCATTGATTATTATGACAGAAACTTAAACATCAATGGATTGACACCAAAAACGGTGGTTGGAAATTCTGCTTATCCTGACCTCAATCTTTTTTATGATACCTACGTCCTGGACGTTAATCCGGAAGACAGCTTGTTTACCTCCTTCATTCCCAGAGGGGACGTATTAAAAAAAGGAGCCTGGAACCAAAGTTTATCACAAGGCATCTGGAATTTTGGCTATTCAGCCAATTTTAATGATAAGATTTACATTGGAGCAAGTTTTGGGTATTTTGCATCAACCATGAATCTGAATTTGAATTATCAGGAGTCGCTAAGCAATATTGCCGGAAATCCAAGGGATCCTAATTTTTTATATTTTCAGGAATTCAGAGGCTCAGATTTTAACATTCAGAAGTCAATTACCCAAACCATGAGTGGAATTACCGGAAATATCGGGATTTTAAGCAAGATAAATGACAATTTGAGATTGTCATCTGCAATTCAATTGCCCCTTTTGCTAAGTGGAAGGCAAGTTAATGACGCCAGTATGACTGCCAATTATAATAACATTAATTATTGGTATAATGATTATTTTTCGCCAGAAAATCAATTCCGCTTAGGAGCCGAGTCTGCATCTTTGAAAGTACCAAATGAATACAATTGGAAATTAAGAATTCCTGCTAAGTACAGATTTGGAGCTACCTATGTTGCGGGCAAATCAGGTATGTTTGGAATAGATTTGGAATATACGGATTTAACCAAATCCAGACTAACAGAGGGCGATGATAATAACAATTTTAAAGAAGAAAATGCAATTGTAAACTCAAACTACCGGTCGACCCTAAATGTAAAAATTGGAGGAGAATACAGGATTGAAGATCTTCGGATAAGGGCAGGATATGCCTTCATCCCCAGTCCAATCGGTGCTTCTGCGCAATACCGGAACAATGTTCATGGCAATGCCCATTATTTTACTGGTGGTATGGGAGGAAGGTATGAAACCTGGTATTGGGATGCGGCCTTGGTTTATGGGCTATGGAATACCAGTTACAACTATTTGCCGGATGATGAAACTATAATGACCGACGTGAAAAGTGAAGTAACAACGACCCAATTAAGACTTGGCCTCGGTTTTTACTTTTAAGGGGTTAAATATTTAAGCAAACGAGTTTTAATTTATAAATTCTAATGTCAGTTTCATTTCTGACTAAACTTCAACCCGGAAATTGGCGCCTTTAATAAAACCATGAAAATTCTTGTAGTTGAAGATGAATTAAACCTGGCTACTTTTTTGAAAAGAGGGCTGGAAGAAGCAGGTCATGTGGCTGAAATCGCTTTGGATAGCAAAACTTCAAAGGTTTTGGTCGCAACCGGGAAATTTGACTTATTGGTTTTAGATGTGATGCTTCCCGATGGAAATGGATTTCAGCTTTGTAAAGATTTTAAATTTCTGCATCCTAAACTACCCATTATAATGTTGACATCCCTTGGAGCAACCAATGACAAAGTTACTGGTCTTGATTCCGGGGCTGATGATTATCTGGTAAAGCCTTTTCAGTTTTCTGAGTTATTGGCAAGAATAAGGGTTATAGAAAGGAGAAATGAATCAGGTTTGAAGCCTGTTATTCTGGAAGTGTATGATTTGAAATTGGACACCGATTCAAAAATTGTTACGAGAGGCGGTCATCCAATCGCATTGACAGCCAGAGAGTTTAAGCTGCTTCAGGTTTTCCTGGAAAACAAAAACAAAGTATTGAGCCGGTTGGAAATTGCCGAAAAGGTCTGGGATATTAACTTTGATACCGGCACCAATGTAGTCGATGTTTATATCAATTATTTAAGAAACAAAATAGACAAAGAATTTAAGTTAAAACTGATTCAAACCGTTGTAGGCATGGGGTATGTGCTTAGAACTGAATAGCTTTCAATTTTGGAAATCAAGCAAAAGTTAACACTTCAATTTACGATTTTGGTTGCCTCTTTGTTGGTTGCCATTTTGTGTTTTAACTATTATCAATCTTTTGTTTTTGCCAAAGAATCTTTTTTGGAAAGACTGAAAGAAAGGGCAACTACTTTGGCTACCGTCCACCTGGAAGAGGACAAAAAGAACCAGAATAAATTTGATCTGATGGATAAAAAATATAACCCTGGGCTTCAGGAAGAATCCATCACAATATTTGATAAGAATATGAAAATCAGATATTTTTATGGTTTTCAAAACCATTCTTTTTCAAGTGATTTTTTAGCAA
>JAIXQU010000055.1 GCA_027485575.1 Cytophagaceae bacterium | reverse complement strand
TTATTTTTACTTAATTTATAAATGATACAACGTCCGCAAACACTTTTACTTGCTCTTATTGTTTTTCTAATGGTAGCTGCCCTGTTCTTGCCGAATTGGGAAAAAATCAGTTCCGATCATAAAACTTCTGCAGTTCAAACTGCATTCAGTTTAAAATTAACCTATCAATCCGAAGTTCCTGAAAGAGTTGATACCCGAAACAGGATTTATGTTGCCGGTATGTTGATTTTAGTCGCTGGTCTGGCGGGGTATTCCATTTCTCAGTTTTCGAAACGCATGAACCAACTTAAGATAGGATTTGCCATCACACTCTCCATAACGTTAACACTGGTAGCCATTATGCTTGGTGGCAAGGAGGGCGCAGGTTTTTTTGAAATTGCCAGCGAGGGCAAATACGGATATGGTTTTTATTGCCTTTTTGTTGCGTTATTTGCTAATATGATTTCAAACCGGCTTATCCGAAGAGACGAGCATCTGGTCCGTAGTATGGACCGAATACGCTAACTTATGGCGAGAAAAAACACACCAACAGAGGATAAACTTCAACAGCAGGTTTTAACCTTATTTATTGACCCTGGTTTTCAATACAGTTTTCCTGAAATTGCAGACCTATGCAATGTCAACACCAGAGATGAGAAGATAGATTTGAGTCTTGTACTCCAGAATTTACTCAAGGCAAGAAAAATTCAGGAATTTTCAAATGGTAAATTCGGGCTCCCTTCTCAGGAAAAACGGAATCAGGGAAAAGTTGATTTTGTAAATCAACGATTTGCCTATGTACGTCTGGAAAATGAGGATATTTATGTGCCGCTCGAAAGTATGCATGGCGCACAGGACCAGGATTTGGTTGAAATAGAAATTTATAACTCCGGAAAGGGAAGAAAGAAAGAAGGAGAAATTACCAAAATACTCGAACGTTCCCGTGAACATTATGTGGGTGTCGTGCGGATTAAAGCAGGAATAGGTTGGTTTACTGCTGATTACAGAAAAATGTATGACGATATAGTGGTTTCTGAAGGCCACCTGAATGGAGCTAAAAATGGCCAGAAGGTCATGGTTGAAGTTAAAAACTGGGGGAGCCATTCAAGAAAACCCATTGGCATAGTGAAGGAAATATTGGGTGATCCCGGAGAGAACAATGCAGAAATGCATGCCATTCTAGCCGACTACAACATTCCACTTAGATTTTCTGAAGAAGTTGAAGCTGAGGCAAATGCCATTTCAGGAACCATTACCCAGGCAGAAATTGACAAGAGAAAGGATTTTAGAAATGTGACTACTTTCACAATTGATCCTTTCGATGCCAAAGATTTTGATGACGCACTTTCAATCCAAAAACTTCCATCAGGAAACTGGGAAGTTGGTATTCACATTGCAGATGTTGCTCATTATGTTGTTCCTGGTTCAGCCCTGGACCAATCTGCATTTGACAGGGCAACATCCGTTTATCTGGTGGACAGGGTTTCTCCTATGTTACCTGAAAGGCTAAGCAATGACCTTTGCTCTCTCAGACCCAATGAAGATAAACTCACCTTTTCCTGTATTGTTGAAATCGATGAAAAAGGAAAAATACATGGACAGCCATGGATAGGAAGAACCATAATACACAGTGATAGGCGCTTTACCTATGAAGAAGTCCAGACCATTCTCGAAGGAGACGAAGGTGCTTTCATGCAGGAATTGGTTTTGCTGAATCAAATGGCACATCAGATGCGGAATGGCCGGTTACAATCTGGCGCCATGTCTTTTGAATCTACGGAAGTCAAATTTTTATTGAATGATAGGGGAGTACCTTTAAAAGTGATTCCCAAAACAAGAAAGGATGCCCATAAGCTCATAGAAGAATTTATGCTTCTCGCCAACAGGTGTGTCGCTGAATATGCATATCTGTATAAAACTGGAAAAGAGCAGAATCCGATGGTTTATCGGGTGCATGAATCTCCAAATCCGGAGAGGCTGCAAACTTTTGCAGATTTTGCAGTTCGGTTTGGGTATAAAATCAATGTTTCTCAGGAAAAAGTTGCCAACTCCCTGAATGCAATGGTTTCCAGTCTGGAAGGCAGACCTGAACAGGAATTGATGCAAAATCTTGCCATTCGGGTTATGGCCAAAGCAAGATATACAACCAAAGCATTGGGCCACTTTGGATTGGCATTTTCTCATTATTCGCACTTCACTTCTCCAATCAGAAGATATCCTGATGTGCTCACCCACAGACTTTTGTGGGAATATCTGCACAATGAGGCAAGGATGGACAAAGACAAACTTGAGAAGTTATGCATGCATTGCAGCGACAAAGAAAAAACGGCCGCTGAAGCAGAACGGGCTTCCATAAAATATAAGCAGGTCGAATATATGGCGCTGCAAGATCCGGATAAAATCTACGAGGCTGTAGTATCTGGTGTTACCGAATGGGGAATGTATGTAGACATCATTGAAAACCGCTGCGAAGGTTTAATCAGGCTTTCAGATATGCAGGAAGATATGTTTGAGTTGATAGAAACTGAATATTGTCTGCTTGGGAGAAGGACGGGTAAGAAATATACCTTCGGAGATAAGGTCAAGATAAAGCTTAAAGCCACAAACATGGAAAAACGAACCATTGATTTTTATCTTGCCGAAGATTCAACCGATTCCAGCTCAAAAAAAAGAAACATTCCTCAAAGTCGATCCTCCAAAAGTAGAGGCGGAAGGGATAAGGGAAAAAGGAGGAGATGATTAGAAAATCGGACAATCAACTTTCTAAGACTTTATTTCTTTTCTGAGAAAATTTTCAGGTATCAAAATTTCCTCCTTAAACACCTTGATTGAAATATTATGGATTGGGGTGAATTTTAATTTTCAGGATATTAATTCAATTCTGAAAATCACTCTTTTTTTATTCAATCTTAGGTTTTATATAACTTAAATTAAATATTTCCATCCAACCTTACGTTTACTTTATGTTTGAATCAAAGCCTTGGTATAAGATCCACCCAGGACCTTTGTAAAATTGTACCTGATTTATAAAGTACCCCTGAAATCCGGATTTATTTATAAAACTGAAAAATATGCGTTTTAACCACCTGATAATTTGTCTTTTGCTGGTTTTGGGCCTTGCTCAATCCTGTGCATTGCACAAACTATGCCCAATTCCAGGCTGCCAGGTGAGAATGTTGCATGCACATAACGGTGTCACTTTCAGAGGCCAACCCTGGTGGCGTTCTAAAAAACAAAACCCAAAAGTGGGGCAGCAATATGTGTACACCAAAGATAAAAATTTAATAAAAAAAGAATACTGGTGGAGCAGGAAAAAGAAGAAGGAAGAAGACAAAAAATCATCACAACTTGCTGGTATTAAGGCAAGAGACCCCAATGCCAGAAAGAGAGACAAAGACCTTGAAGTAGAGGAACCGGAGGAGGACAAAGAAGAAAAAGAAGGTTATTAATTTACTATTATTCGTAATAAAGCACAAAAGCGATTAATTTGCGGCCTTTCAAGAATTGTAATTCTATAGAATGGCCGAAAACGAAAATATTATTCCAATCAACATTGAAGAGGAAATGCGCACTGCATACATCGATTATTCGATGTCTGTTATTGTTAGCCGTGCACTTCCTGATGTCCGTGATGGACTGAAACCAGTACACCGAAGAGTGCTTTACAGCATGGAAGAACTGGGAGTAAACTACAATAAACCACATAAAAAATCTGCCCGTATCGTTGGAGAGTGTCTTGGGAAATTTCACCCGCATGGTGATACTTCCGTCTATGATGCAATGGTGCGTATGGCTCAGCCATGGTCCTTGCGTTATCCTTTGGTAGATGGACAAGGTAACTTTGGTTCCATCGATGGAGATGAGCCGGCAGCCATGCGATATACCGAGGCAAGACTGAAAAGACTAGCCGAAGAATTGCTTGCAGATATAAATAAAAACACAGTAAGATTTCAACCCAACTTTGATGACTCGCTTGAAGAACCAACGGTGCTTCCTGCCAAGTTTCCAAATCTTATTGTGAATGGAACCTCCGGTATTGCAGTAGGTATGGCCACCAACATGGCTCCTCATAATCTGGTTGAAGTTATTGAAGGTATAAAAGCCTATATTGACAACAATGAAATTACCATACAGGAGCTTTGTAAATTAATTAAAGGACCTGATTTCCCAACCGGAGGAACCATCTATGGTTACACCGGAATTTTAAATGCACTTGAAACCGGTCGTGGAAGAATTGTTGTTCGTGCCAACCATCGGTTTGAAACAACCAAAACCGGAAGGGAGCAAGTAATTTTTTATGACATTCCTTTTCAGGTAAACAAAGCCGCCATGATCGAAAGAATTGGCGACATGATTAACGAAAAAATTCTGGAAGGTATATCCGATGTTCGTGATGAGTCAGACAGGGATGGCATCCGAATGGTTTTCGATTTAAAGAAAGATGCCAATGCCCAGGTGGTAGTCAATACGCTCTATAAGCTTACTGCACTTCAAACCTCATTTTCAGTAAACAATGTGGCCCTTGTGAAAGGAAAGCCTATGACGCTGAACATGAAAGATATGATCCAATATTTTGTGGAGCATAGGCATGAAGTTGTGATTAAGAGAACAACTTTTGATTTGAATGAGGCAGAAAAAAGAGCCCATATTTTAGAAGGCTTGCTTATTGCTCTGGATAATCTCGATGCTGTTATCTCACTCATTCGTAATTCATTAGACCCTGAGATTGCAAGAAATGGATTAATGGAGTCATTCTCCATGAGCGAGATTCAGGCGAGGGCAGTTCTTGAAATGCGACTTCAAAGGTTAACGGGACTTGAAAGAGATAAAATCGTTGCAGAATTTCAGGAAATCCAGAAATTGATTGCCCGCTTGAAGGAAATTCTTGGAGATGAAAGCATCAGAATGGGAATCATCAAAGATGAGTTAGAAGAAATCAAGGAAAGATATGGCGATGCAAGGAGGACAGAAATTGTTCATTCCTCCGATGACTTAACCATTGAGGATATGATTTCTGATGATGAAATGGTTATTACCATTTCTCACCAGGGTTATATCAAACGAACACCTTTGACAGAATATAGGGTTCAAAACAGGGGCGGCGTTGGTTCTAAAGCCACTGCGGTAAAGGACAATGATTTTACCGAACACCTGTTTGTGGCAACCATGCACAATTACCTGCTTGTGTTTACCCATACAGGAAGAATGTTTTGGAAAAAGGTTTATGAGCTACCTGAAGGCAACAAAACCGCAAAGGGCCGTCCAATTCAGAATATCATTAACATCGAGAAGGATGATAAGATAAAGGCAGTTATTAATGTGAAGAGTTTAAAAGATGACGACTACATTAATAATAACTATCTGGTAATGTGTACGGTACAAGGGACGATCAAGAAAACGACCCTTGAAGCATTTAGCCGTCCAAGACAAGCCGGAATTATTGCCATTAGCATAAACGAAGGAGATCAGCTTCTGGATGTAAAAATGACTTCAGGTAATGATCAGGTGATCATAGCCACCTACAAAGGCAGAGCTGTTAGATTTCCGGAAGAAACCGTTCGGCCCATGGGAAGAGGTGCTGCCGGTGTTCGGGGTGTGAGGTTAAATGGAGCCGATGACCACGTTGTTGGTTTGGTTTGCGTGGCCGACCCTACAAAAAATTTACTTGTAGTTTCTGAAAAAGGATACGGAAAACGTTCAGAAATTGAAGATTACAGAATAACCAACCGAGGCACGAAAGGTGTTTTAACTCTAAACATTACAGAAAAAACTGGCTCTGTTGTCGGGATTCTGGATGTGACAGACAAAGACGACTTAATGATCATCAATAAATCTGGAATCATGATTCGTACTTCTGTTGAAGATTTGCGGGTTATGGGCCGAAATACCCAAGGGGTAAGATTGATTCGCTTAAATGAGGACGATGAAATTTCTTCTATTGCCAAAATTGAAATGGAAGATAGTGTCGTTGTCGAAGAATCAGAACTTATGGAAGGAGAAATTATGGATGGAGGCATTGCCCCTGAGGAATCCAAGGAATCTGAAGGAGATGGCCAACCAGAAACCCCGGAAAATGTATAACCTATCTTAATCAATTAATAAATCAGTAAACGAAAATGAGAAAATTTGTAGTAGCTGGTCTTTTGCTAATTTCAGGACTGGCTTTTGCACAAAATGATGCCGTTACCTCTGCATTCCTTTATAACAAGGATGGAGAATACGACAAAGCAAAAGAAGAAATTGACAGGGCTATTCTTCATGAAAAGACCAAAGATAAAGCCAAGACATGGTATTTCAGGGGCTTGATTTATGAGAATCTTATGAATTCTCCCAATCCGAAGTTCAAGAACCTTGACCCGGAAGCAGCGAAAAAAACCTATGAGTCATTTAATACGGCAGTATCTCTTTCAAAGAAAGGCGATGAATATCATGATAACTCTCAGGCTAAAATTTCTTTATTGTGGGGTACTTTTTTGAATGATGGTATTGCCAAATATCAGCAAAAAAAATATCCTGAATCTTTGGTTTCCTATGGCATGGCACAAGTCATAAATCCAAATGATACAACAGCTTATGTTTATGCCTTGTATTCAGCTGAAGCTTTGTCGGATTACGAAAATTGCAGGATATTTACCAATAAGTTGGTTTCGATGGGCAGGAAAAGCCCTGAAATGTATATTTCTCTTTCAAGACAGGCAAAAAATGCTGGAAAGAAGGATTCTGCTTTATCTCATATTGTTGCAGCCAGGGTTCAATATCCTCAAAATAAGTCGCTTGCCCTTGAAGAGTTACAGTTGTATTTTGACATGGGCAAAGGCAAGGAAATTAAATCCAAGTTGGAGGAAACCGTTAAAATGGATTCATCCAATGCTTCTCTTTTTGCCATTTTAGGAAATATGTATGACCAGGAAGCTGCCGATGTTAAATCTCCGGCAAAAGACAGAGAAATCAGCAAACAGAAAGCACTGAATGCATACAAAAAAGCACTTAAGCTTGATCCCAATAACCTGGAGTCCAACTTCAACCTTGGTGTTTATTATTACAACCGAGGTGCAGAGGTGTTAAAGAAAGTAAACGATATGGATATTCCGACATACCAGAAAAAAGGTAAAGCAATGGAAAATGAGGCTCAGAATGAGTTTAAATCGGCCTTGCCTTATTTTGAAGCCTGTTATCAAATCAACAAAACCGATGAAGGAGTCAAAAAGTCTTTAAAGAATACCTATGAAAGATTGGGTAGAACCGCTGATTCTGAAAAAATAGGTAAGTAAAATTTTATAGAGTCAATAAGAAAAGAGCATTGAAAGATGCTCTTTTTTTATGGGGGTTATTTTTTATTAATCGTAGTGGAACCGGCATTGTACCACATAGCACTTTTGGTCTTCACCTTTTTTGCCCTCAACTTTATATACCAACCTATGTTCGCCTGTTATTCTTCTTGACCAAAAGCCTTTTAAATCATATTTCAAAGGTTCGGGTTTGCCAATTCCCTGAAAAGGGGTTCTGCGGATTTCATTAAGAAGATTTTTAATTTTTTCAACCACATCAGGGTCATTCTCCAGCCAATATTGAAAGTTTTCCCAGGCTTTGTCAGTAAACTCAATATGCATAGAATCGTTTTACCTAAAGTTCAAAAGATCTGGTTTTTCCAGTTTTCAATTGAGCAATAGATTCGGTAAGATGTTGTCTATTTGCATTGGTAGAGAGCAAATGACCAGTTTCGTTTAATGCATTGTAGTCTTTCAACGACAGAATAACGACCGATTCATCATCGTTGGAGCGGGAAACTAAAATAACGTCAGACGATTTAGAAACGTCATTCAGATACTTTTTCATGTTATTTCTTAATTGTGTAACAGATACTGCTTGCATATTTTTTCGAAACATTGTTAAACAAATGTACAATTAAACGTCCAAAAATGCGATTCTTAGGAACTTATTTTTTTTCTATCCAAAGCAAAGACCATTACTTTTATTCTACATTATTGGGCTTGTTACCAGATCAATAAAACAGACGAAGGTGTAAAAAAGTCTTTAAAGAATACCTATGAAAGATTGGGTAGAACCGCTGATTCCGAAAAAATCGGAAAATAATATCGATTTAGATTTTTAATAAAAAAGGGGACAAAAAGTCCCCTTTTTTTATGGATTCCATTCTTTTAAGAATTGATTTACAAACTGTTCAAGAAAATTATGTCTTTCTTCGGCAAGGATTCTGCCAGTTTTTGTATTCATTTTGTCTTTAAGCAAGAAGAGCTTTTCGTAAAAATGGTTTAAGGTAGGGGCTGTACTTTTTTTATAAGCTTCCTTATCCATGTGAAGATTTGGTGAAATGTCTGGGTCATACAATGGTCGATTTTTAAAGCCTCCGTAGTTAAATGCCCTTGCTACTCCTATGGCACCCATTGCATCCAACCGGTCAGCATCCTGGACGATGGACAGTTCAGAAGAACTATAGGTTTGGTTAAAGTTGCCGCCCTTGAATGAAATGTTCAGGATGATTTGTCTAACCTCTTTTATAATTTTTTCATCAATCAATAGTGATGTTAAAAAAGAGGAGGCTATGGCTGGTCCTATCAGTTCATCTCCATCGTTAAATTTGGAATCGGCTATGTCGTGAAGTAGTGCAGCCAACTCCACAACCAAAAGGTTTGATTCTTCTGTTTCCGCTATTTTTTTAGAAAGTTTCCAAACCCTTTCAATATGAAACCAATCATGTCCGGCTTCCGCATTTTGAAGTTTTTCTTTTACAAAATCTACAGTTTTTAAGATTATTTCCTGCTCGTTCATGGGTCGGTTTTTGTTTTTAAAACAAGGGCATAAAAAAAGCCACAACAAAAGCTGTGGCCTGGTTTCTTTATAAAGAGTTCTTAATCAATAAACAACATGGCATCACCATAGCTGAAAAATTTATAATTCTCTTTTACAGCTTCTTCATAAGCTTTCATGGTTAATTCAAAACCACCAAAAGCACAAGCCATCATTAACAAGATGGATTGAGGCATATGAAAATTTGTAATTAAAGCATTGGCTATTTTGAAGTCGTAAGGAGGAAAAATAAATTTGTCTGTCCAGCCGGCATTCATTTTCAATCTGCTATTCGAAGAGACTGACGATTCAAGGGCTCTGAGTGTTGTTGTTCCAACGGAGCATACTTTGCCCTTTCTGTCCAGACTTGCATTTACTTTATCCACTGTAATCTGAGGAATATTAAAATTCTCAGAATCAGTCTTGTGCTTGGTCAAATCTTCCACATCAACCGGACGAAATGTACCTAAGCCTACATGTAGGGTTAAAGGTGTTACATCTACTCCTTTGAGCGCAAGTCTCTTCACCAACTGTTTTGTAAAATGCATACCCGCAGTTGGGGCAGCTACTGCACCTTTGTTTTCTGCGAAAATGGTTTGAAATCTTTCTTTGTCAGCCTCCTCAACATCTCTTTTGATATATCTTGGAAGAGGGGTTTCACCCAATTGGTCAATCAGCTTATAAAAATCTTCCCCTACGGCATCTGTGAGAAACCGGATGGTTCTTCCTCTGGAAGTTGTATTGTCAATTACTTCTGCAACAAGGTCAGAGTCACCAAAATACAATTTGTTTCCAACACGGATTTTCCTTGCAGGATCTACCAGAACATCCCAAAGTTTGTATTCTCTGTTTAATTCTCTCAGGAGAAATACCTCAATTTTGGCTCCGGTTTTTTCTTTATTTCCATACATTCTGGCAGGAAAAACTTTGGTGTCATTGACGACCATACAGTCCCCTTCGCTGAAATAATTGAGAACATCCTTGAATATTTTATGTTCAATGAGGCCAGTTTTTTTATGAACCACCATTAGCCTGGACTCATCCCGGTTTTCTGATGGATAAAAAGCAATAAGTTCTGAGGGTAGGTTAAAGTTAAACTCTGATAACTTCATAAAAGTATTACGGTACTAGTTTTTTTTTAATTGGGGTGCAAAAGTAGGCATAAAAGTAATTGCTGATTCAAAAGATAAAAAAGTTTTTAAATTCTATTTTAAGATTTAGATAGTCAGTGACTTATGAGTTTTATTTCAGGATAATTGATTTCATTTTGGGATTGGGTTTGAATGATGCAGTCAATATTTTACTTTTGCGCAGTTTTACATTTTTAAGCAAGCAATGAATATTACATACTTTGGACAATCCTGTTTTCTGGTCGACATTGGAGGATACAAATTGTTATTTGATCCTTTCATTTCTCCAAATCCTTTGGCAAAAGAGATTGATATAAATTCAATTGAGGCCGATTATATTCTGGTTTCTCATGCGCATTGGGACCATACAGCTGATGTTGAGGCAATTGCTTCAAGAACAGGTGCTCCAATCATTGCAATTTGGGAAGTCCATTCCTGGTACGAAAAACTTGGATTGAAAACCCATCCCATGAATATAGGTGGTCACTGGCCATTCGATTTTGGCACAGTTAAAATGGTAATTGCGCAACACTCAAGTTCTTTTCCAGATGGCAGTTATGGTGGACTGGCTGCAGGATTCGTTATAGAATCTGATGAACATACCTTTTACTATAGTGGTGATACAGGTTTGTTTCCTGACATGAAGGTCATCGGCGAACTTGAAAAGCCTTCTTTTGCTTTTTTGCCAATAGGTGGAAATTTTACCCTTGACGTAAGAGAAGCAATTATTGCAGCCAAATGGCTTGGCCTAAAAAAGGTGATTGGTATGCATTTTGATACCTTTCCATATATTCAAATCGACCATGAAGAGGCCAGGGCAATGTCTCAAATCAATGAAATTGAGATGATTTTGCCTAAAATAGGTCAAACCTTTTCGGTCTGATATTTTTAATTCGAAGAACAGTTTGGCCAGCATAGAAAATAAGTAACAAAAACAAATGGGAAAAATTATTGGGATAGCCAATCAAAAGGGAGGTGTAGGGAAAACAACAACGGCTATCAATCTGGCTGCCAGTCTTGCTGCTTTAGATTGCAAGACACTTTTGGTAGACGCAGATCCCCAGGCCAATAGCACATCTGGTATTGGATTTGACCCAAAGGAAATTGAAAATTCCGTCTATGAAGCCATGGTGGACAATGTGGAGGTTGATAAGATTATTTTAAAAACCGAAATCGAATATCTGGATTTGCTACCAAGTCATATTGACCTGGTGGGAGCAGAGGTAGAAATGATAAATCTTGACAAAAGGGAGGAAAGGATGAAAGTCGCCCTAAGCCCCTTAAAGGCAAAATATGATTATATCATTATCGATTGCTCTCCTTCACTTGGCCTCATTACAGTCAATGCACTAACTGCTGCTGATTCTGTAATTATTCCGGTTCAGTGTGAATTTTTCGCTTTGGAAGGATTGGGTAAGTTGCTTAATACGATAAAAATCATTCAAACCCGACTCAATCCAAAATTGAGCATTGAGGGTATTTTGTTAACCATGTATGATCAACGGCTTCGGCTTTCTAATCAGGTAGTTGAAGAGGTCAGGCAACATTTTCAGAATATGGTTTTTGATACCATTATTCCAAGGAATATTAAACTGAGCGAATCTCCAAGTTATGGCGTGCCAGCCATTATGCATGACGCGGACAGCAAAGGGTCAATATCTTATATTAATCTGGCCAAAGAAATTGTAGCTAAAAATGGGAAAGCTGAGTAACTTTTATTCTTAAAGATTTAGCCAAAGAAAATTAATAGTTTGGAAAATAACGCAATGAAAAAGAGAACAGGGTTAGGAAGGGGTTTGAGTGCTTTGCTTAGCGATAATTCAAAGTCTGAAAATGAAGATTCAAAATCTACCCTTATCCCTGTTTCAAGAAACAGTGGAATAGATCTCATTGACTTGAATTTTATTGAAACCAATCCCTACCAACCCAGGACATATTTTGACCAGGAAGCGTTGAAAGAATTGGCAGAAAGTATTCGTGTTCAAGGAATCATTCAACCTATTACTTTGAGGCAACTATCTGAAAATCAATTTCAGCTGATTTCAGGGGAGCGAAGACTTCAGGCTTCTAAATTGGCAGGTCTGGAAAAAGTACCCGCCTATATCAGAAAGGCCAATGACCAGCAAATGCTCGAAATGGCCCTGATTG
>JAIXQU010000196.1 GCA_027485575.1 Cytophagaceae bacterium | reverse complement strand
CCCCTGAGGAGCAAGATAGGCAACACGGGATCGGATAAAACTCCCTCCCATCGTTACATTGTTCTTTTTGGTAAAAACCAGGCTTCCCGGATTGAAGAAAATGGAAGATGCATCATAAGCGAGTGCAGTCCCTGTGTGTCCCATTCCGATTTGTCTCTGGCCTTGTAAGGCAACCTGAAATCCTCCTCCAAAAACAGAAGTCGAGATCAGCAAAGCCAACAGAGTTAACTTATTTTGATTTGTCATATATGGCTAAAATGTTAAACGATTAATTTGGTTGGCAATGAAGGAAAAATTTATAAATAAATTTATAAAAATCCCGTCCAAATTCAGAAATCCAATTGGTGGTGCAGAATTTCAATTCTTTACAATTGCTTATTTTTAAAAGTAATTCATTTTCGCGGCACGGCAATCCTCTTTTTTGGAGAAGGTAAGGTCGGGTCCGGCCTTTCAAAAACCATGTTTTTTTTGATATTTCACCTTTCCTATGACCTCCGAAGCGAGCTAAGGGCTAAACGAATCTTAGGTTTAACCCGCAACAACCATCAGGAATTCCCTGTCTGCCGACAGGCAGGTATTTCAATGCTAAACTACTTCAAATCAGAAACTTCGTCACCTTTACTTCTGTTTCCGTAGCGCTGCTACGAAATTCGAAAAAAGGTACTGATTTTTTTGCTTTTTAGCCTCTTATAACGAAGTCTCAATAATCAAACTGGGTTTATTTCAGGAATAAACAAACCTGAAGATCCCCAAAAAACCTAATGCCAATTCCCAAAGAACAAGTCTGGCCAAACTATTTAGATTTTTCAACCTTAATATATGTTATTGCTTTTTGAATGGTCAAAACCAAAATATGAACACAACAAACATAAATGCGCCAAAACTATTTCAGGCTTCCTGCATTGCACTGATAACTACAGCTATGACCTTCGCCATCAGAGGTGGGTTGATGGAAACATGGGGAAATGAATTTTCATTAACCGCAGAACAGGTAGGTTGGGTAAACGGAACCGCTTTCTGGGGATTTACGCTCGCAATGGTTTTTGGAGGCCCACTTTGCGATATTTTGGGGATGAGGAACCTTCTCCGGTATGCATTCATCGGCCACTTGCTTGGCATTGGGTTAACCATAATGGCAGAAGGTTATCTTTCACTATTTATTGCAACCCTGGTAATCGGAATAAGCAACGGTCTGGTTGAAGCCGCCTGTAATCCACTCGTAACTTCCTTATATCCAAACGAAAAAATCAAATATTTAAATCGCTTTCACATTTGGTTTCCTGGTGGAATAGTCATTGGGGGGTTGGTGTCCTATTTTCTTCTGGACCAGTTTCATATTCCCTGGAGATTTTTGATGGCTACTTTAATCATTCCAAACCTTATTTATGGGTACCTGGCTTTCAATTCAGCTTTTCCGGTTTCAGAAAGATTATCGTCCGGCACTTCCAGCTCTGAAATGTATAAGTCCCTCCTAAACCCATTATTTATAGTCATGGTCGCTTGTATGATGCTCACTGCCGCCACAGAACTGGGAACCAACCAATGGATAACCGCTTTATTGGCAAATGTTGGGGTTCCTTCCATTCTGCTTTTGGTTTTTATCAATGGAATCATGGCACTTGGACGTGGCTTTGCCGGTGAGCTGGCGCATAAACTGGCACCCACCGGAATCCTCTTGTTTTCAGCCATTTTTTCAACCCTGGGACTGGTACTCCTCTCCTACTCGCAGGGATACCTGGCATTCTTTTCTGCTGCAGTTTTTGCCGTAGGTGTTTGCTATTTCTGGCCCACGATGTTGGGATTTGTATCAGAATATCTGCCCAAAACAGGCCCGATGGGACTTTCTATCATGGGAGGTGCCGGAATGCTGTCTGTCAGTTTCATCCTGCCAATGATGGGAAAGAGGTTTGACAACAACCTGACTGGTTTAATTCCGGAAAATTACCTCCTGGAAACCTTAAAAAATGCCGCTAAAAACACACAGGAAGCTGCCCTTTGGACCCAAATCAACCTGGAGGCCGGCTCTCAAACGCTTCTTTCGGTTGCAGTTTTGCCCTTGTTCCTGGTTTTTGCATTTGCTTGTATTCTCATCTTTATGAGAAATAAAACCAGAGCAGATGAAAATCAGGAAGAATATAAAATCATTGGTTTGGATGGAGGCAAGTCCTGAACTTTCATGTGTTTGGCCAGGACCAGACATGGAGAACAGTCTTGATGAGTGAGACACTCAACCAGGCGCAGTTTTTATTAAAATATTATTTTAGTTAAAAGTTAAATATTTAATTTGTGAAAATTAAAATTCAAATCATATGGCTTATCAAATCATTGACGGAGTGCAATACGAGAAAGAATTGCTTGATCTGGCAATTGCCTCTACAACAGGTAAAGGCGAAGGAAAAATTTCCAAAGAGGAAGTAGAGGAATTATTTAAATCTGCTTTGGATGGAAGGGGAGTAACGGATACAGAGAAAAGAACTCTGGGTTATATCAGGAAACAGTATCCATTTACGGATGCAGCAGCAAAACTTTTTGATGAAAAGTTTGCAGGACTTTAATCCCTCATAATTTAGAATAAAATAGGCTTTTGGATTAATTCTGAAAGCCTATTTTATTTTAACATCTTAAATATCAATGTCTTCATTTCTTCGACTTCTTTTTTTGTAAATCCATTTACTCTGAAATTTCCTTCTCCTGAAGTTACAATTGAAATGCTGGAGAAGCCAATTAATGGGCAGTCAATATCAATAGACGCAATCCTTGAGAAGGGCATTGTTGTTCTGCTGTCATTAAAAATCCCGGGTTCAATAATTGTTACTCCTACATCATCGATTTGTAGTTTTGTTGGCAGAATTCTGTTGCCGCTTGTAAGTCGGGATGCTGCAAAAACTTTGCTATTTTCTTCATTCATAAGGCTTTGTAAAAATTTTCAGCGAATTTATGAAAGTTTATTGTAAGAAATACTTGAACCTAGTAAATAAAATACATTTTATTCAAAAGTCGCAAGTGAGTTGTTAAACTATGATTATAAGCTACAATCGTTTCTCTCCCTTAGAAACCTGGATGAGGTTCTAAAAAATTGACAAACATAATTTTAAGGTATTTTTGGACTTTACTTGCTCCATTTGGGTTATATTCAAAAAAACTGTGACTGGTTTCCTCAAGGTTTGCAACATGAATAAGATTAGCATATATAATCTCTCTGTGCTGAGCGTTCAACCAAATTCCTGAAAAAATTTCCAATGCACAGATGGAGGCAAGTACTGAACTTTCAGGTGTTTGGCCAGAACCAGACATGGAAAACAGTTTTGGTGAGTGAGACTCCCACCAAGGCGCAGTTTAATGGTTATTAAATATCCGGATTATTGAAATTCTTGATGAGCACTTTGGTTAAAAGCAATACAACGAAAGTGTTATTGAAAGGTATTGAATTCTGCTTTTGATTTGGAAGAATTTAAAATTATCATTTTTAATTGTTATGAAACATTATTTACCATTACTTTTTCTATTTGTTTTTCAATCCTCCATCGCACAAAATTTTGCGCCAGACCCAAATTTTGGCATAAATGGCAGGGTGGAAAATGGCTTCACAAATGGCACTTTGAGATTAAACACCTCAGTAATTCTGCAAAATGGGTCCATTATAAGTGGTGGAAACAATAGCAATTTCACCACTGATTTTGTGGTCACAAAAAACTTAGCCTCAGGAGTTTTGGATAATAATTTTGGAAATGATGGTTATGTAAATATTGATTACACGCTGGGTGCCGAAGATTTAAAAAGCATTGCTTTACAGGCAGACGGCAAAATTTTGGTCGGAGGAAGCACAAAGCTAAACAACAAAACCTCAAGCGCTTTGACCCGATTAAATGAAAATGGAACCATTGATACTTCATTTGGAGCAAATGGTTCTTTAAAATTTCTTGCCACAGGCACTACTTCATATTCGGTGGTGGAGAAAGTTGTCGTTTTATCGGATGGAAAAATACTGGTTGGCGGATATTTAAACCAGAATAATGTTTACCGGGGATACCTGCGGAGGTATCTTTCAAATGGCACATTGGACACTCTTTTTGGAACTTCTGGCCAAAGCACCATCAACTTTGCCGCCACCTCGGCCAGCAGCTACGTGTATGATATAATCCCTGAAACTGATGGAAAAATCACCATTTATGGTCAGAATTATGCCACCCGATTTATACTTGGCATTTCGAGGCTTTCCAGCAATGGGATTTTGGATGCAAGTTTTTCCACAGACGGAGTACTCACACATTCCTTCACCTCAGGGCAAAATTATGCCACCAGAATATTTAAACTAACAGACGGAAAATATGTAGTAGTGGGCTATGCAAACTCCTCTACTTCAAATTACAAAGTATTTTCTTCACGGTTCAGTGTTACGGGCGATCCGGACAATGTCTATGGAACGAATGGTACCGGAACTTATAGCGTGAACGCCAGCTACACAAACGGACTTGGGGCTGCTTTGCTATCTGATGGATCTTTATTGATTACAGGAGAAGCCTATTTTACCAATATTTATCATGCAGTAATTTACAAGGTTTCACCCGGTGGAAGTCTGGAAACCAGCTTCGCAACCAATGGTTATGCCAGGGTAAATTCAGGTACAAATTCCTCCTTTGGAAATTCTGTTTTGGTATCAGGTAATAACATTTTTTTGACGGGTTCTATCTACTCCTCCAGTGCAAATTCTAACTTTGGGCTTGTAGCTGGATTCCAAAATACGGGAACAGCTTTGGTGGGTTTTGGAACAAACGGGCAAGCCTCGATAGAGAAAACCAATTCAAATACAAGAGCAAAACACCTGGATAAAACCTCTGATGGCCAGTATATTGTGTCAGGTGATGTGGTCAATTTCGACACCGATCAGTTTAAAGCAAAATTTAATGCCAATGGAAGCATAGACAACAGTTTTGCCAACCAGGGTGTTTCTGTCCAGGATTTTGGCAGTGTGGAAAACTATCAGGACCGGGTAGTTTTAAACAATGGAGACTTTGTTCAACTATCAGCCGTAGGGGATGTGAGTCTCGCTTTTACTGGTCTGGGCACATTTTCCAGCACTTCGGACTATAGTTTGGTAAGAACTGGTACTCAGGGAATTCAGGCTGCAACCAATAAAAAATTCAGGTTTTCCAGCACAGAATTTACGCAGCCAAAAGTTGTTCGCAAGGACCCTCAAGGAAATATTTACGTGTTGGCAGACCGGGCCCAACCGACCAAAAGCGCTTGCTATATTTCAAAACATCTGGCATCCAATTTAACGCTGGACAACAGTTTTGGCACTTCAGGAAAATATCAATTGTATGGATTTTCTTTTCCGGCAGATGACAATTGTCTTGATTTTCAAATAGATAACAATGGGGATATTTATACTTTAAAAAACACAAGGAATATAAACAGTACCCCCATTACAGCCGGATTCAGGCTTAAGAAATACAATCCTCAAATGGTGGCTGACCCCAGTTTCGGAACATTGTCGGGGGAGCTTGTGGTGGAGGAACAGAGTACAACCGCCTTTTTAGCTACAAGACTTTACCTCCATTCCAATGGTTTTATTGTTTCCGGTAGAAAATCAAGCATTGCCTCTCTGGCAAGAATTTCATTAACGGGTCAGCTTCTGGGCATTATTTCCATACCTGAATTCAAATCAATTTCCAAAATAGCAATAGACGCGGATGGATCTTTTTATGTAGCAGGTTTGGGCCAGAATAATAAATTCCGGCTGGTCAAATATTTGGCAGATGGCTCAGCCGCATCCACATTTAATGGAGTCGGTAGCATTACCGATTCTTATTTTAACAACGCCGTTTCTATTCAGGACTTTCTTGTGGAAACAGGTGGAAATATTACCATCCTGGCCCTGACCCGTGACGGATTAGAGGGCGAAAAAGTTGGTTTACTGCGTTTGGTTCAGGTGACCTCTGCCGAGGATAAAATTGGAAATAAAAACCTATCCGGCTACGTTTACCCAAATCCGGCATCGGAAAAAATCTATTGGCATTCAAACCAAAATGGAGAACTGGCAATCGTTTCAATAATAGACCTTACCGGAAAAAAAATTGGCTCCAGTCAGGCTAGCTCCGGAGAGGCTGGTTTGGATGTTCAACATTTACCAAAAGGGAAATATTGGCTATCCATTCAAGGTTCAAAGGAAAGGAACCTGCTTCCATTTTTAAAGAATTAGCGAAAGGAAAGGCTGTTAGAGATTGCTTTTCTGTGCAGGAAAGCAGACTCTAACGACCTAAAGATATAGCCTATTAATAATTGGCATTGTTTTATTCACTGTGACACCCAAAAAAAGCCTTTGCCTCGGTTGGTGTTTTCACCAACCGAAATGGCGGGCTGTCTATCCCCCAAACAGCAACGATGGTTCATAACCGCATCGATGATTGCCGTGCTAATTCCCAAAACAATTCTTATAACCAAAAATTTAATTGCCAGAAATTTCAGACATTTGAACTTCCAATAATAAAATAATGGGACACGTCTTTGCTGATATTGAAATTCTGAATGGAGGAGATTTGTACAAATCCAAATTAAATGAAATTGGTCTTGAGGAAGTTAGGTCCTATAAACTGAATATTTTAGTTGACACAGGTGCTTTGATGCTCACCATCAATGAAACCATTCAGGAAGTGCTTGGTTTGCCTGTCATAGACCACCGCATGGCGCAAATGGCTGATGGATCAAGGATTAAACTACCTGTGGTTGGGCCCATAGAAGTTCGGTTTGAAGATCGCTTTAGTACCGGCAATGCCTACGTTTTGCCAGGCGATTCCGAACCGCTTCTCGGTGTTATTCCCTTGGAAGAAATGGATGTCTGGTTCAATCCTACCCGAAATTTACTAACCCCGGTCCATCCTGAGGGATGGGTGTTGAGGTTGAAATAGCTTTTGCCCCAATAAAACAGATTAAAATCTAAGCAAATCAGGCATTCGCACAATTGGAATATTTTTTAATTCCCGAATGAAAATCCAACTTATCCATCGTCAGAAATAGGCTAGACTAACTTTTCCGCCAGTAATACTTCTCTTCGATTTGTCTTCCAGATCCTTTCATATATCACAGCTTCTCACTGCCTGGCAAAGATGTGAGTCTCTATCAGCATATTCGAATGTTACATTCGACACGCAACATTTTTGAAAATACGTTTTTCCGGGTTTTAGCGAAGGGAATCGCTCCGGTCCAGCTTTTAAGTATAAAACCAAAACGAATGGAAAATCAATATTTTAGATGGAGGCCATGCCTGAACTTTCAAGTGCTTGGCCAGGACCAGACATGGAGAACAGCTTTAGAAAGTGAGACACACACCAAGGCGCAGACCACTTCAAGATGTTCAAAACCCATACCGAAGTCAATGATGTGTTTGAATCTATTCCGGAAAACTACTCCAATTCCATACCCTTGAGCATATGCGCCAGAATCGGTCCGCATTTTTCTTTACAGGCAGGATAAAACTGGCCATGCTTCCAATAATCAGACTTGGGAGAAAGGCCCCACCAAAACTCAGCCATGGCAATGGGCTTCATTTTATGTTGAAAGGCATATTGCAGCAACCTTGGTGCGGCACATTCTCCGGCCCCACTTGGCGGTTTGGTATTTAGGGCTTCTTTGAAAATCTGGTGCAGATTCTTTTCCTCTCCATCCTGATTGAGAAACTGATAATGGTCGAATATCTTTTCCTGAAGGGCCACAGAGTTTTCTTTTCTTTTCTTCTTCAGCAGACTAATTTTAACCAGATTAAAAACTGAATCTTCTTATTCCAAATTCTTAATTTCCAGATTGATATCCGTCAAATCTGTCATTCCAAGATTTAAAAAACTGCCTTCAGTGAGTCCGTCAAAAACCGGGGGAACAAATCCGGACTGGTGATAACCGCCTGCAAGCTTTCCGGAATAAGAGGATAGATAACCGATTTGTTTTGCCTGGGTTTGAACAACCAAAACCCCAAACATTTTCCCGATTATTTCACCTTCTAGGCCGTCAGTTAATCCAAAATTATGGCTCCATTCTGTCTGTTTTTCAAGATGGCTTTGTAATAACCCGGCAGCTTTCATGGCAACCGGATGTGGGGAATAATTCAAAGGCCATGAAAAAAGCAATGGCAAAATGGCGACATCAAAATCCTCAGGAAATGATGTAAAAAATGCTGGATTGGTTTTATTGTCCATCTTTCCTTTTCGACACAATTAACCTCAACTTATTAACTACCAATTTATTGGCTATATCCCCTCAAAATTAATATATTCAAAATAGCCAAAACGAAAATCATCCTTTTTGTAAATAGGATAATTGCGGATTTTACTTTTCTGTTTCTGCTCCAAAACTAATGGGAAACAAGGGGAAAAAGTTCAAAGTTTTAACTAAAAATTTAAAATGGGATTTAGGAGTTGCGAAGCAGGTTTAACTTCAAAGTTTTAATTCAAAATTCAAAATGGGAATCGGGAATCAGGAATCGGGTTTAAGGTTAGAGTTTTAACTTGAAATTCAAAATAGGATTTAGGAATCGGGAGTTGGGAATCGGGTTTAAGGTTAAAGTTTTGACTTAAAAATTAAAATAGGGTACAGGAGGAAAGGCTAAAGGTTTCATTTTGTTTTGAAAATAATGTCCTAAATAAAACCTCGAAGAGGTGAAATTTTTATAAAAATACCCAGGAAAAACCAAAAACCCTGAAAGGGTGGCATTATTATAATCCGGATAAATGGTAAAGAACAAATCACCAACTAATTTCCGATTGGGCTTTCAAATCCTTTTAATTTGCACTTGCCAGCAGGAAACATTAAAACTTAATTTGCCACATATTTTTATGAATTTCAGCCTTAAATCACTTCCAATCCTTTTTGGCATTGTAGTTTTATTTTCACTCTTCTCGTTTGCCCACCCGTTTTTTGTGAGCATGACAGAGCTGATTTACAACCAAAAAGAAAAATCGCTGGAAATCTCTGTCCGGATATTTACAGACGATTTAGAAAAAGAATTGGCCAACGATTGCCATTGCAAAGTGGATTTAATTCAAAAGGAAAAACATGGTGAAATGGAACCTATTCTCCAAAAATACCTCAACAAAACCTTAAAAATCAGCCCAAATGGAAAACCTTCCACCTTTCGTTTTGTAGGTTTTGAAAAGGAAGAAGAAAGCATCTGGAGCTATCTGGAAATCAACAATATAAATGAGATAAACACATTGCAGATTGAGAATAAAATCCTGCACAACACCCAGAAAAAACAGTCAAATCTGATTCGGTTGAAAAACAAAGACTTTGACAAAACCGTCCAACTAAGCTATCCGGAATCTTCAGCCCGCTTTTAGGACTTAATCCGGCTGGCGTTTTCCTTCAAAAACTTATCCCAACCTCCGGAAACTTCCTGTTCCCTTCCGCCCTGGTTAACATGGGTAATGGCCACTGCCAATGCATCTGTGGCATCGAGCAGATAGTTTTCCGCCTTAATTTCCAGTAACCGCACCACCATGGCCGCCACTTGTTCCTTGCTGGCATTTCCGTTTCCAGTCACAGATTGCTTTATTTTTTTGGGGGCATATTCAACGATTGGAATCTGTCTGGCAATGGCCGCTGCCATACTCACTCCCTGTGCCCGGCCAAGTTTTAGGGCAATCTGAATGTTCTTCCCATAAAAAGGGGACTCAATCGCCATTTCATCAGGTAGAAATTCTTCAATCAACATGGTTACTTTTTCAAAAATCCTCGCCAGGCGGATTTCGTGCGATTTAAACTTATCCAGCTTAACCACACCCATTTGAATGGCTGTAATTTTCTGACCTTGCTGCTTGATAATGCCATAACCAAAAACCACGGTACCCGGGTCGATACCTAAAATGATTTTTTCCACCGGAAGTGTTTTACTTGCAGGTCTAATGGCCATTGACTTGATTTTTTTCTACTTTTTT
>JAIXQU010000111.1 GCA_027485575.1 Cytophagaceae bacterium | reverse complement strand
TTTTTAAAAAAAAAAAAAAAAAAGGGCAGTAAACCGATTGAAGAAAACGGTAAAACTTTTATTGGACTTCCTTTTACAGATGCCAATGATTCCTTTTTTATTGTTGCCTCGGCGGTAGATTATGTGGGTGCAGAAAAGCTTAAACACATGGTTGAAAGCATGGTTGTCAGCTTTTTTATTTTTCTAATTTTTGTGGTTTTGGCCGGGCATTATTTGGCAAAAAAAGCCTTAGAGCCTATCCAGTCTGTTATTTTTCAGGTAAAATCTATTTCAGCCAATAACCTGCATGAGCGGGTTGCATATGAAAACAACAAAGATGAAATCGCCCAGCTTTCTTCTACCTTCAATTCAATGCTGGAAAGACTGGAAAATGATTTTTTGAGGCAAATGGCTTTTGTCAGCAATGCTTCTCACGAATTAAGAAATCCTTTGGCCGCAATGATTGGACAGGCAGAAATTACCTTAATGAAGGAAAGGGAAAACAGCCATTATAAAGATGTTCTGGAAACCATATTTTCTGACGCCCTTCGTCTGAAGAAAATTGTCAATAGTTTGCTTCAATTGTCGCAGGCTTCGGCAGATTCCAAATCGGTGAGCACCATTCGTTTGGATGAAATGGTACTCGATATTATTGAAAATTTGACCCGGACCAAAGGATATCGCCAAATTGAAATCCTTCTTCCTGAAGAAATGGGGGAGGAGCTTTTGGTTAAAGGAAATCCAAGCCTGCTGGAAGTGGGAATTGGAAATCTGATAGACAATGCCTGTAAATATTCTGATGGCAAAGAAGTGATATGCTCCATTGAAAAGGATGGAAAAGACCTGTTGTTGGTTGTTGAAGATCACGGTCTGGGAATGAGTGAGTTAGAAATGAAGTATTGTTTGGATCCATTTTACAGATCCGAATCCGCAAGAAAAAAAGAAGGGTTTGGGATTGGTCTTGCCGTTTCTAACTCAATTTTTAAGAGCCATGGGGTAGATATGCAATTGAGTTCCCAACCAGGAAAAGGTACCCGGATCCAGTTAAGATTTCCGTTTGCTGTTAATCGAAATCGTTAATCCAATTTGTGAAAAATCCGGTTTTACAGGAACTACAGTTGTCCTACCACAACTTCATTTGACCATCGTCCTGTTGTTCTTTTTCTATTTCGGGCGCTGGTCTTTCAGGTAGGAGGGAGACAGAAATCAAGCTTGCTGAGACCAATCTGTTGCCCATTGCCTTCCAGCCTTTTACATCTACAACCACATCCAGATCTGCCAGTTGTTTTTCAACCGGGCTCTTTTTATCCTTTTTGAATTCATATTCAACCTGAGGTTGCTTTTGGGTAGTTACAAGCCAAAGCTTTGAGCCTTTTGATTCGGAAATAAATAAGTATCGCTTGTCAAGGGTTTGGCTTTCTATTTTAAATCGCTTCACCAAAGAATTTCCGGATTCGCCATCTGTGTGTACTGCAGTAATAATCTGCTCTGATTCAAATTTTTGAATGGAAACCATTTGTTCTTGTTCGTACCTGTTGGTAAGTTCAAAACTGGTGAGTTCATAACTTCCATCTTTGTATAAAACCAAAATTTTATCTGAACCTTCAAAGTTTCCGATTTTTGTTCCATTTCCATCTGAGTTTAATCTGCCAATGGTAGGATCGTACCAAATATCTATTCCGCCCAAAGTGCTTACTCCTGAAGACTTCAAACTGATTTTTTTAATGGGATATCGTGTCAGGATATTGCCCTGGCTTTCTCTTCCCTTTATTGCCAGTTCTGCAAAATCAAAGTCAATTCCATTGGTTCTTGCCCTTGTTCCAGGGGTGTACAAAGCATAAATTACTTCTGCCTCACCATTTGGATTGGCTGAAAAATAAGTGGTTTTACTTCCTTTGGCACCTTTGGTCAGGTCGTATTCTTTGTCCCTTGTAATGCCAAGAACAGAAAAGCGTTTGGCGTAGGTATTGCCGCTTGGCGGATCAAGATAGGTCATGTTGTAAACCATCCGCTCATTGTTTTTTCTGAAAACAGACACAAACAAAATGTCTTTACCTACAAATACTTTTTCTTCAATTTTGACAACTTTCATTTTCCCGTTTTTGAAGAAAACTATCACATCGTCCATGTCAGAGCAATCTGAAATAAACTCGTCCTTTTTGATGCCATAGCCAATAAAACCCTCGCTGCGGTTTACATATAACTTTTCATTATTTGCCACAACAGCCTGGGCTTGAATGGTATCAAACAGCCTTATTTCTGTTTTTCGTTCTCTGTCTTTCCCATATTTTTTTTGCAATCCCTGGTACCAGCGAATGGTATATGGCTTCAAATGAACAAGGTTGTTTTCAACTTCCTCGAGTTCAGATTTGAGGTCCCGCATCATTTCATCTGCCTTAAAACCATCAAATTTTGATATCCTCTTTATTTTAATCTCAGTCAGTCTTAAAATATCGTCTCTTGTTATCTCTCTGTAAAACTGGGGCTTAAATGGCGTTAAACCTTTATCAATGGTTTCAATGACAGCTTCCCAGCTTTCACATTCCTCGATGTCTCTGTAAATTCTATTTTCAATAAATATTTTTTCAAGGGAGGAAAACAGGATTTTTTCCATCAATTCTGACTTTCTGATTTCCAGTTCTCTTTTCAAAAGAGCCATGGTTTGCTGGGTGCAGATTTTCAGAATGTCATTTACAGACAAAAAATGGGGTTTATCATCCATAACAATGCAGGCATTGGGAGAGATGGAAACCTGACATTGAGTAAAAGCAAACAACGCATCGATGGTTACATCCGGCGACACTCCAGGTGCCAGATGAACCTGAATTTCAACATGTTTTGCTGTATTGTCTATTACTTTTTTAATCTTTATTTTTCCTTCATCCGATGCCTTTACAATGCTCTCCATCAGAGAGGTTGTGGTAGTACCAAATGGGATTTCCTTGATAACAATTATTTTTTTATCGAGGTCTTCAATTTTAGCCCTAACCCTTATTTTTCCTCCGCGTCTTCCTTCATTGTAACCTGAAGGATCCATCAGACCCCCCGTTTGAAAATCAGGTAAAATATTGGTTGACTTTCCGTTGAGAATATCCACCGAGGCCTCACATAACTCAACAAAATTATGAGGCAAAACTTTGGTAGCCAGGCCGACAGCAATTCCTTCAACACCCTGGGCAAGAAGCAATGGAAATTTTACCGGAAGGGTAACCGGTTCTTTTTTTCTCCCATCATAGCTCATTTGCCACTCGGTCGTTTGGGAATTGAAAAGAACTTCCTGGGCAAATTTACTTAACCGTGCTTCAATGTATCGGGCAGCAGCAGCGCCATCTCCTGTCCGGTTGTCTCCCCAGTTTCCCTGCGTGTCGATCAAAAGATCTTTTTGACCCATGTTGACACAAGCTTCATAAATTGAGGCATCGCCATGCGGGTGATATTGCATGGTTTGACCAATAATATTGGCCACTTTGTTGTAGCGCCCATCATCGATGATGTTCATGGCATGCATAATCCTTCTCTGGACCGGCTTTAGTCCGTCTTCGATGGCTGGGACTGCTCTTTCAAGAATTACATAAGAGGCGTAGTCAATAAACCAGTTTTCATAGAGCCCATCGATATGGGTTATTGAATTAAGTCCGTTTTCCTGGTTTTCGGTATTGTCTTCGTTCAAGGCTTTTTGCTAAAAATCGTCGCAATTTAAAGATAAGAGGATTGGTTTTTACAGCAGTTTGCTTCAATTGATCAAATCAAATTGATATTATAAAAATGGATGTAATTAAAGACTTGAAATTCAATTGGTTTACTTGCTTAAAGAATATTTTTTTTGTAAAACTTAAATATATTTTGAAAAAAACCGTTTTCAATAAAAATTAAAATTCAGATGAAAAATTCAATTCAATTGGCAATTCTTGGAATGGCAATCGCCCTTTCTTCCTGTATTAAAGATAAAAGTGTAGTTAAACCCATTGAGCCAGATGCTCAGGTGCAAACCCAGGTTGATGACAACAACAAACTGAAGGAGGAGGATGATGCGGTCAACAATGAATTGCGGGATGCAATAGATAAAATTGGTTCAATTTCCGGTGCCCGAATGGCTGCGGATACGGTAAAAGTTTGGTGTGGTTGTTCTGTCGATTCCGTTAATCTTGCATCAAAGGAAGTGACGTTTAATTTTGATGGGAAAACCTATTGCGGAAATCCATCCAGAATCAGAAGTGGTAAAATTATTGTAAAGTTGGTAAAAGGGCAAAAATGGAGAGATGCCAATGCGGTTTTGGGAATCACTTTTCAAAACTTCAAGGTAACCCGATTTGATCCAGGCAGGTCATGGACTTTTAACGGATATAAAACCCTTGAAAATGTTTATGGAACAGGTTTGACAAGGTATATTAATTTTTATGCAGGTGTTGATTCTTTATCTTTTCGGGAAAGGGCAAGAGATATCGATGTTGCTTTTTTACCTGCCCAGGCCACTATTCCGTTTAATTTTAAATATTCAATTGCCAGAAAAACTGTTTATTACAGGAAGAGTAAAGCTGGAGCATTGAGAACCTTTTTTAAAGCCAATGGAGATACAGCCGCTTTTGGTTTGACCAACCTCGATTCCTGGGGTAAAAACAGATTTGGAAACGATTTCACCAACAACTTTGTAAGTCCTTGGCAAAGCGATGATTACTGCTTATTCTGGAGGCCAAACTCAGGAGAATATGTCCACAAATCCAATGGAAATACTGTTTCCGTTACTTTAGGGGTGGACCCAGATGGCATGCCAAGAACGGGCGATTGTGGATATGGTTGGAAGTTGAATTGGACAGCTGCCTCTGGTACAACGGGTCAAAAAGTCTATTCCTATTAAAAAACGTAAAAAAAAAAAAAAAAAGGGGGCCTTTTACAGGTTACCCTCTTTTTAATTGGAAAATATTGATTTGAAAGTTCTGACTATTCAATCCTGAACCATTTGGAATTGGATTTGGAATCCGGAATTCTTATTTCAATCCGGTTGGGTTTTGTTCACAATACT